>JAIRXX010000017.1 GCA_031268065.1 Propionibacteriaceae bacterium | reverse complement strand
TAGCTGAGTTCGAGTCTCCCGTTTGGGCCGCGCAATCTGGCTTGGAACGTTCTTGGCCCGGTAACTGATTGGCTGGGCCAGTCCAGGAGGGCCAGCAGGGTTGCCAGTCTCGGATCGGGGTGGCGCAGGCTGAGGCTTTCCAGTTTGAGGGAGGGCAGGCCTGGGGTCTGCGCGGGGTGCGGGGTGTCTCCCCAGTCGAGTAGGAAGGGTTGCAGTCCGTCGAAGGGGAAATCGGGGTTGACGGCGAAGCGCCATTTGAGCAGCTTGTGGTCGGGGGTGGTGCGGGAGGCGTCCTCCGGTCGGGCGAAGTCGAATCCCGCCGCCTGGCCGCGCTCGGCCAGTTGGTCGATGTCGGCGCAGCGCAGCGCCCAGGTGAGCAGGCGCGGGCTGAAGCCGCGTCCGAGCGTCCCGACTTTGAACATGCTGAGTTCTGGCGGCACCTGCGGCTGGGTTTCGTCCAGCCCCAAAAATTCGAGGTACGCAGGCTCCTCCCAATCCAACCCCACCAGGTAGTTCTTGGTGCCCCGTCCGGGGTGCGCTCCGCCAAAAACAGGCATGACGCCGCTGCTGCGGGCAAAATCCCGGACATAGGAATCCACATCCGGCACGGCATAGACCAGGTGGTCGAGGGCGGTTGGTTTCGCAACAGCCCGCAGCGGCCCCTGCCGTCTTGCCCGGACGCCAACGTTGGTCGGTAGATCGGCTTCCATGTGCCGAGCTTCCTATTCCTTCGGGGCTTAGTCAAACTCGCCCGTGCTGGGCGGCACGGGGGCGCAGGAGTACGGGTGGTGGGCAACACCCTCAATACCTTGTTCAACCAATACCTTGTTCAACAGAGCCGTTCGCCGTATCCACCTGGACAACTCTCAGCCACGGCGCTTACGGCGTTATCTACGGTGTCATCACCGATGTGTGTCGCAGCCGGCTTCGCGCTGGCCTGGAAGATCGGCGCAAGGCTTGCCCGTAACAGCCAGAGGCTAGCCGACCCCCGCCGATAGCGGAGGGGCGATCCGCTGTTGGCTGCTGAACGCCACCGCCAAGGCGCCGAGCAGGACCGCCACTCCGGCGATGACGCCGATGTTTACCATTCCCTGCTGCCACCACAGGTAATCAAATTCGACGTCGTTGCCGCGCGGCAGGCGTTTGAACGGGGCGATGACCACCCAGGCGGTGTAGGCCAGGCCCAGCCAGCGGTACCAGAACGGCAGCGTCCGGGCCTGCCAGAAGACGATGCCGAGCGGGACGATCCACACGTAGTGGTGCGACCAGGAGACCGGGGAGCCGAGAAGGCTGGTCAACCCGGCCAGGCAGACGCCCAGCGCGGGGTAACCCGCTTTGTGGATGGCTATCGCGGCTATCACGCCGATCACGATGACGGCGACGCTGAGCAGCAACCCAGCCCTGCCGAAGTCGCCGGTCAGCCTGGCCCAGACTCCCATTACCGTCTGGTTGGTGGCGTAGGCGAAACTGCCGTTGACTCCGGTCTCGCCGCCGATCAGCGAAGTCCAGTAATAAAGCGACTCCGAGTAGAGGACGAAGCCCAACGCCGTGGCCGCGCAGAATGAGGCGAACGCGATCAGGCCGGGCTTGCGCCGTCCAGCGAAGAAGTTGTAGCAGGCCACCACTGCCGGAGTGAGTTTGACGGCGGTGGCGAGGCCGGTGAGCCAGCCCTCGGGCAGGATGCGCTTGGCGAAGTAGCGCCGCCCCGGCAGCGAGTCCAGGCAGGCCGCCGCCACCAGAATGATCCCCAGCTGCCCGAAGCCGATGGTCTCCCGCACCGGCTCCACCAGCACGATGCAAAGGGTGGTCGCCATGCTGAGCGCCCAGCCCCGGAATCCCAGCCGGTAGAGCACCGCGCCCAGCCCCCCGACGCAGAGCATCAGCCAGCAGATCGCCGCGATGCTGAAGGAGACCAACGTGAACGGCACCGAGAGCAGCGCGGCGAAGGGCGGGTAAATCCAGGGCAGCCCCTCGCCCACATGAAAGAAGTCCTCCCCGGCCAGCACCATCGCGCCCGTGCGCCGGTACACCTGCAAGTCGATCATCCCAGCGGGCTGCCACGGCCAGAATTCAGTAGTCGGATAGATGAGGGTGCTGGCGACCAAGACCGCCGCGATCATCGGCACCAGCCCGAGCAGTGCGGCCCGGCCCAATCTCTTCAGATTCACGCCCATCCCATCCAGCGCTTCCAAGCGCTTCCCGACATCACCGAACCCCCCCCAGCCAACGACGTCCGGCACCAACAAGGGCATGGCCGTCGCTCCCCCCGATTGTACCGGCTTCCAACGGCGAGGATTCCAATGGCGGCTTAGCCAGCATCTGCGCGGGCCAGCAGGATGGCGCTAAGGTGATTTCTAGTCCGCCCTTGCTTTAATTTCTAGTTCGCACTAGAATCTGACGGTGAAAAAGCGGGATCTCGTGAAGCGGATAGCTGACTCCGCCAGGGATCGGGACGTTGAATGGGAGCTTGTCCGTCGTGGCGCGAACCATGACGTCTACCGGCTCGGCGGCTCCATAATTCCCGTTCCGAGGCACAACGAGATACAGGAACGCACCGCAGAGGGCATACTCAAAGAATGCCAGTCAGTGCTGGGCGAGAAATGGTGGCAGGGCAAGTGAGGGAGGACGAAATGTATCTGGTGACTGCCGAACCGGTGGGCCGCTACTGGCATGTTGAGGTTCCGGCTTTAGAACGGGTCACTCAGGCGCGGAACGCCCGCGAGGTTCCGGAGATGGCCAAAGACCTGATTGAGATAATGACTGGCGAGCAGGACGCCGCGATCAAGGTCGAATACGTGGTGCCCGCCGAGGTAGCCGAGCACCTGCGCAACGCGGCAGAAGCGCGAGCTCGGGAATCATTCGCCCGCGAGACTGCGGCCAAAGAGCTTCGCGCCGCCGCCAGGGCGCTCCGGGCCGAGCGGTTGTCGCTTGCCGATGTCGGCGCGGTCCTGGGCGTGTCCCATCAGCGTGCGCACCAACTCGTCAATACTTGACG
>JAIRXX010000293.1 GCA_031268065.1 Propionibacteriaceae bacterium | reverse complement strand
CCGCGAGCCGACTTTGGCAAAATGGCGAACGAGGTCGATCCGCCCGGACTTGACCGCCTGCCGGGCCAGGGAGCCGGTGAAGAGGAAGCCGGAGATGACCAGGAAGACGTCGATGCCGCCCGAAACGCGGCCCGCCCCGAAGAGGTGGAATGAAACCACCAAGGTCAGGGCCAGCCCGCGCAGCCCGTGCAATTCCGGGATGAAGGTACGCTTCAACTCGGCGCTCTTGGGGGCAGCGGCTTGGCGGGGCATTGCGATGCTTCCGATGGAGGGGATTGACGTTACTGGTAGCGCTCCATTCTAGCGCAGATACCTGAACTGGCCAGTGGGCGTACGATTGGGGCATGGCTACTTGGGAGGATGGTCCGGAATACGCTCCGTTGCAGCGCCCAGAATCGTATCAGGCTATGGTGTTGCCACCTTTGGAAGACGTCGTCCCTACGCCAGCGCCGGGCTTGGACGCCCCGCTGGACCAGCCCGCGTTTGAGGCGGCGCAGAACCTCCAGCCGCTGGCCGAGCTTGGCGCGGTGGCAGAGCCGGAACGTGTACCCAATGAGGCTTTCGCGGTGGCCAGCGCCGCTATCACCGCAGTGAGCGGTGGCCGTGGCGATGCGGATTGGACTCCGGACAAACCGTTGGGCACTTCTGGACCCATTGCCGCCTATATACCGCCTTGGCAGCGGGTGACCCCGCACGCGATGATCAACCCTCCGGCCTATCCGCAACCGGGCAGCCCGCAGTGGTTCGGGCCGGGCGCCGCCCCCGCGCCGGAGCAGGTCAAGCCGGTCGCCATTGTAAAGCGGGTCTTCCTCGGCGTGACTGTCCCGGTGCTGGTCTGCCTGCTCTTGGGCGGGCTGATCGGGATGCTCTCGCCATTGATGCTCTTGCTCTCCTTCCTCTTCTCCACCCGCATCGCCTATCGGCAGTACGCGGTGCGCCAGACCTACGTGCTGGCCGGAATCGTGCTCGGTTTGGTCGCGGCGACGGGGTTGCTCTACGCCTACGACATCCTGTTCCTCTTCGAATCAATCGCCAGCGTCGCCCAGCCTGCCTGTTGGGTGGTCGGGGCGGTGCTCACCGTCATCATCTACCTGGCCATCAGCAAGGATGAGCGCCCGACCAAGCTTCCGGGCAGGAATCCCTACTGATGGTGCGGCCAGTCCCAGACGACGTTCCACGAAGCTTCGCCGCAGTGTCTCCCGCCCTGCGCAGGCGTCACCGCAGACGCGGAGTGAGGGTGATGGTCAGCGACTCGACGGCGGTCTTGCTGCTGGCAGACTCCGACCCCGGCACACCGGGCAGCAGGTGGTGGGTTACCCCTGGCGGCGGGATCGACGCCGGGGAGAGTCCCAAAGCGGCCGCCGTCCGCGAATTGCTGGAAGAAGTGGGGCTTTCGGCCACTGAGGACGAACTCAGCGGGCCGGTTGCCCACCGCCGGGTCATCCACGGCTATTCCGACCACATCCTTGACCAGGACGAGACGTTCTACCTGCTGCGCGCTGACCGTTTCGAGGTGGATAGCTCTGGGCAGACCGCGACCGAGCAAGTCACGCTGCGCGGATACGGCTGGATTCCAATAACTGAGCTTGGCTGCTTGGACATTCCGCTGTGGCCAGCCAATCTGCCAGAATTGCTCTCCCATGCCGATAAGGGCGGTGACCCGCTCGAATTGGGCATCGTCGAAGAATCTACAGTTGCAGTGGAGTGAAGCAAATGGCTGTTGAAACTGGTTCAGGCGGAACCAGCTTGAAGTTGGACAATTACCTCTGGCTCTCCTTGGGCGCCTCGTTGGCCACGCTGGCCATCAAGACCTTGGCGGCCTGGCTGACCAATTCAATCGGCCTGTGGTCGGACGCTCTGGAGTCCATCGTCAACGTGGTCGCCGCGCTGATCGCCATCTGGGCGATGCGGCTTTCGACCAAACCCGCCGACCACAATCACGATTTCGGACACGGCAAGGCGGAATACGTCTCGTCCGGGGTGGAGGGGTCGATGGTCTTCGTCGCCGCTGGGGCGATCATCATCTCGGCGGTGATGCGGTTGGTCAGCCCCGCGCCGCTGGAGAGCCTGAGTTTCGGCTTGCTCTTGTCGCTTTCGGCCTCGTTGATCAACCTCTTCGTCGGCCTGCTGCTCTTCCGGGTGGGCCGCAAGAACCGTTCCATCACCTTGGAGGCCGACGGCCAGCATCTGCTGACCGACGTGATGACCTCCGTTGGCGTGATGCTTGGGATCGGCCTGGTGGCGCTGACCGGATGGACGATCCTTGACCCGGTAGTTGCCCTGGCGGTCGGGGTGACTATCTTGTTCACCGGCTACCGGCTGGTGCGCCGTTCCGTGGTCGGCCTGCTCGACGGGACGCTCCCGCCCGAGGAGGTGGACACGATCACCGAAGTCCTCAACGGCATCGCTGGCGATCCCAGGGTCCACATCTCGCAATTGCTGACCAGGGAATCCGGGCGCCAGCGGTTCGTCTATGCGCCAGTGAGCGTGCCGGGGCATTGGACGGTGCGCCGCAGCCACGATGGCGCCGACGCCGTGGAGGAAGCGGTGGACCCGGCGTTCGCCGGGACGACCACCTTCGGC
>JAIRXX010000250.1 GCA_031268065.1 Propionibacteriaceae bacterium | reverse complement strand
AGAAAAGAGAAAAAGAGAGTGCGGCTATCCGTTCTCGGGGAAGCGGGCTTTGCGGTTGATCCAAAGCTCGAATACGTCGCTGGTGTGCCACTCCAGGGAGGTCATCACCGGGGTGCCGTTCTCGTCGTAGTCGGTCTCGTCGAATTGCAGCAGCGGCGTGCCTGGCCCGACTCGCAGGTGTTTGGCAACCTCGCCCTCAGCCAGCACCGGAAGCAGTTTGGTGCGGGCATTGCGCGGATAGATGCCCAGCGAACCAAGGAAGCGATACAGGGATTGGTAATCGCCGGTCAGATTGCCGTCGGGGACGACCCGATAAGGGATTCGGTCCCGCGAATACACCACCGGTTTGTCGTCGGCCTGCCGCACTCTTTCAATGACGAGCACTTCCTCGCCTTTGCCAAGCCGCAGCGCATTGCGCTCGTGCTCGTCGGATTCGCGCACGCTGATCGAGAGCACCTTCGTATTCGGGGTGAAACCGGCATCGCGGATCATCCCGGTATAGCTCAGGTTGACGTCGAGGGCGTGCTGCCTGGGCACCATCGACACGAAAGTGCCAGTCCCGATCTTCCTGGTGAGGTAGCCCGCGTCGATCAGGCCGCGATAGGCCTCGCGCACCGTCGCCCGGCTGACCTCGAAACGTTCTGACATCTCCTGCTCATTGGGCAGCAGCTCACCCACCGGGAATGTTCCATCAGCTATGAAAGCGACGATCTGTTGGCGGACTTCCTCGACCAAATTCACTCTACGACGCACTGCGCTATCTCCTTGGCGGCAACTGTTGACGCATTGTCTGATAAAGGATAGCCGTTTGCGACGGCGGGCATGGCACTAAAACCCAATGGGGGCCGCCAAGTTGGCGACCCCCACCAGACGGGGAACGAAACTTGCTATTCCAGTTCTTCTTCGGCAGACTCCACCAACGCCAGCTCTTCTTCCAAGGTGTATCTGCTGACCCGCTTCTTCGCGGCGACGCTGTAGTAGACGAGATACAGCGCCACCACTCCGACTCCGATGACGAAAGCAAGTGGGAAACCCCACAGCGCCGCCGGAATGAGGATGACTGCCAGCACCATCGAGACCGCTGGGATGACGATCCCGCCGGGCACTTTCACGGGCCGCTTCAAATCGGGACGGGTCTTGCGCAAGACGATGGTGGACAACGTCATCAGCACGTAGGATATCGCCGCCGCGAATACCGACAGGTTGATCAGCACCGGGATCGCATCGGGCAGAACCGTGTCACCCAACACACAGAAGACCAAGCCGACAGCGCCAGGCACGATCAGGCCCCAAGTGGGCACATGGTGTTTGTTGAGCGTAGACAGTCCGGCAGGCAGATAACCGGCGCGTGACAGCGCGAAAGTCTGCCGCGAGTAGGCCAGCACAATCGCGTGGAAGCTGGCGATCAGCGAGGCGATGGCGAAAATCGAGATGCTGGGAATGATCCAGGCTTGGTCGCCGACGATGGACATCAGGGTATCCGCCAACGGAGCCGCCGAATTTGCCAAGTCCTTGCCGCCGACGCCAGCCGCCACGGTGAGCGTGGAGACGCCGACGAGAGCCAGGGTGATGAACGCCCAGAACAGCGCCTTGGGCAAGTCCTTCGCCGGGTTCTTCGTCTCTTCGGCTGCCATCGGGGTGGCCTCAATCGCAAAGAAGAACCAAGCCGCCAGCGGCAGCGCCCCCCACAGGCCGCCGATGCCCTGCGGGAAGACAGCGCCGTCAGAGTGGACGTTCAGATTCTCAATGCTGATATGCGGAATGCCGACCACGGCGAACACCACCAGGCCGACAGTCGCCACCGCGGTGAAGATGAAGTCCACCCACATTGACGATCCGGCTCCCATTAGGTGCAGGCCGGTCGAGGCTATGTAGAGAATCGCCGCAGTGAGCAGGACCGGAACTTGCGGGAACAAAATCTGGACGTAGGCGCCGGTTGTCAGCGCCACCGCGACCGGGGCGAAGACGAATTGCATCTGCACCATCGCGCCAGCTAGGAAGCCCCAGACTCGGCCCAGGGCGGTGCGGGTGTACGCATAGGCGCCACCGGCGTGCGGAATGGCGGTGCCCAGCTCGGAAATGGAGGCTGACAGCCCTGCGTAGAGCAGCCCCATCAAGCCGATGGCAACCAGGTATCCCCAGTAGCCGGTCAGCCCCAGGCCTGCATTCCACCCGTAGTAGTCGCCGGAGATGACAGCGCCGACAGCTATTCCCCACAACAAGAGGGGGCCGGCAACTTTGCTCAGCTGTTTGCCACTCGGCTTTTCTGGGGCTAGAGCATTTTCACTAGCCATATCGTAGACTCCTTCGTCATAATCATGCCGACCATCGCTTGCCCGCGAAATTCTTCGCCGTGCTCCGACGCCTCGCGGGAACCCGAGACAGCCGATCCTGTCTTTGGTACTAGACGTCTGACGTCTAATAGTGATTACGCTAACATAGGTTACCGGCCTTTCGGAAGACCCGACTTGTTACAATCACGCGGCAAGTTGGCCGCTGCCAGCGCTGCTAGTCCGAGAAATCCATTGCGCCGCGAGGGGGCGGTGATTACACTCTCAATTGTCGGATGTCCGACAATGAATGGAGGTTTCGATGCTTTCCACCCTGAACCGCGACCAGCGTGCCGCAGACCTGGCAGCCGCGCAGTCCACCCTTCACGACGTCATCGTCGTCGGCGGCGGAATCACCGGGGTGGGGATAGCGCTCGACGCGGCCAGCCGGGGCATGAAGACGCTCTTGCTCGAACAGGACGACATCGCCTGCGCCACTTCCAGCAAGTCCAGCAAATT
>JAIRXX010000242.1 GCA_031268065.1 Propionibacteriaceae bacterium | reverse complement strand
TCCACCGGCGACCAGGCCAAAGCCGTCGAGGTTTTGGAGGCGGTGGTCACCGATTCCGCGGGCAGCGGGCTGACCATCAACGCCGCCGGGTTCAACACCCACTATCTGGCCGACGCGCTGAATGTGATCGACGCCCCGTATGTGAACTTCGCCTTCACCGTTCCGGGAAAGCCCTGCCTGCTCACCGGAGTGGGCGACATCGACGGCGACGCCGACCCCAGCTACCGCCACGTCATCATGCTGATGCGGCTGCCCGCCTAGGGAATTGCCGCCGCAATAGTGAATCCCTAAGTGTTCGTCACCCATCTGCAGCTGGTCGACTTTCGCTGTTACCGCGATGCCGATATCGAATTGCGGCCTGGCGTCTCGGTCTTCCTCGGCGCGAACGGGCAGGGCAAGACGAATCTGCTGGAGGCGTTGGTCTATTTGGCCACCCTGGGGTCACACCGGGTGGCGACCGACGCCCCGCTGATCCGCGCCGGGGCGGAACGGGCGCTGGTGCGGGCCAAGATTCAAGCCGGATTGGACGATCCCAGGCAATTGCTGGCCGAGGTCGAATTGCAGTTGGGCAAGGCCAACAAAGCCAGCATCAACCGTTCGCCGCTGCGGCGGGTCCGCGATGTGATCGGCTCGCTGCGGGTGGTCGTCTTCGCGCCGGAGGATTTGGTGATCGTCAAAGGCGATCCGGCTGACCGGCGCCGTTTCCTAGACGAGCTGGCCACCACCCGTTGGCCCCGGCTGGCGGCGGTCCGCGCCGAATACGAAAGGGTGCTGCGGCAGCGGTCCGCGCTGTTGAAATCGTTGGCCGGGCAATATCGGCTAGGTGCTGAGGCCGAGGCGACTTTGGAGGTCTGGGACGATTCGCTGGCCGATTTCGGGGCCGAATTGACCGCCGCGCGGGTGGCCACCCTGACAGATTTGCTGCCGCTGCTCGCAGAGGCCTATGCGGGCCTCGTCGATGTGAATCCCGGCGCGCGGGCCAGCTACAAATCCCAGTTGGACGATCCGGGCGCGGAGCCAGCCCAGCTTGCCGCCGCGCTCAAGCAGCGGATGGCCGCCCGACGCGGCGACGAGCTTGCCCGCGGGGTGAGCCTGGTCGGGCCGCACCGCGACGAGGTGCTGCTGTCGCTGGGCGAGCTGCCGGTGAAGGGATACGCCTCGCACGGCGAGAGTTGGTCTTTCGCCTGCGCGCTTAGGCTGGCGTCGCTGGGGCTGTTGCGGCAAGACGGTTTGGAACCGGTGCTGCTGCTCGACGACGTGTTCGCGGAATTGGACCAGGCCCGGCGCGAGCATCTGGCTGGCAGTGTGCTGGGCGCGGAACAGGTCTTGGTCACCGCCGCCGTTGCGGACGACGTCCCCAGCGGCCTGTCTGGGCAGCGGTTCAAGGTGGAGGGCGGAAACGTCAGCGCGGCGTAGCGGGAAACCGGGCGGCAGGCACTGCTTCGCGCCGGGGAACGCCAGGGCATAGAGTTGGGGCGAAGACCGTTCCACGCGAAGAGACGCTGATGCCCGACCATGATCCGACCGGCCTGGACCTCGCCCACCAGATCGCGGCGCGCGCCAGGGGGGCGCGGGCCAATCCGAATGCCAAACCGGCCAAACGCCGACGGCTGGGCGACCCGGAACCGGTCGGCGACATCCTCGGCGACGTGGTGGCGGAACAGGGTTGGCAGACGCAGTTGGGGATACACCAATTGTTGGCGAATTGGGCCGGGTTGGTCGGGCCGGTGAATGCCGACCACAGCAAGCCGGAGACCTACCGCGACCAGGTGCTGACGATTAGGGCCGAATCGACCGCTTGGGCAACGTCGCTGCGGATGATCGCCCCGCAGATCGTAGCCACGCTGAACGCCAAGCTGGGCCAGGGCAGCGTGGAGCGCGTGGTGGTCGTCGGCCCGGAGGCGCCATCTTGGAAGCGGGGCAAGCGCACCGTACCAGGTCGCGGGCCGCGCGACACCTACGGCTGAAGTGGCCAGCGGGCGTCGTTTCCTGCCCATCCCAGCTTCGGCTTGGGCGTTGCAGCTGGGGGTTTCCAGCTGACCCCCGAGGGAAAAACTCGGCTCATTGGCCGAAGTTCCAGACCCCTGGCGAAGCTAGGATTGGGCGGTGACATTTCTGCATTACCTGGGCGCGGCCATCGTGCTCGGCGTGATTGTGGGAGTGGGAGTTCTGTCCGGGCGCGGGGTGCGCAGCGCAGCCGATTTCACCGGTGGCTCGCGCAAATCGGGTACCGCGCTGGTGGCCGGGGCGCTGGTGGGGACGATGGTGGGCGGGGCGTCAACCATTGGCACGGCCCAACTGGCCTACAGCAATGGGCTGTCGGCTTGGTGGTTCACCCTGGGCGGGGGGATTGGGGCGCTGCTGCTGACCGGCCTGGCCCCACGGCTGCGCCATGCCGAGGCGGCCACCGGGCCGGAGATCATCGGAAAGGAATTTGGCCAACGGGCGGCCAGCCTGGCGGCGGTCCTCTCAACGTCGGGCAGCTTCATGTCGGTGGTGGCCCAAATGCTCTCCGGGATGGCGCTGATCACAGCCGTGGTCAAGGGAATGAACCCGGTGTTGGCGGTCTTGGCCGTGCTGGCGCTGATCGGGGCGTATGTGGTTTTCGGCGGGATGCTGGGCGCCAGCCAGGTGGGCATGGTGAAAACCGGGATCGTCGCGCTGGCGCTGGGATGCTGCGCGGCGCTGGCGTTGGGCCAGGTGGGCGGCTTCGCCGGGCTGTGGGGCGATCCGGCGCTGCCGCACGGGCTGTATTTCAATTTCTTCGGACGCGGGGTAGGCGTTGATTTGGGCGGCTGCGTCTCGCTGGTCTTGGGGATCGTCACCGAACAGGCGTATCTGCAAGCGCTGCTCTCGGCCAAAACCGTCCGGGTGTCCCAGCTCGGCGCGGGCATAGCCGCCGTGCTGATGCCAGCCGTCGGCGGGTTCGGGGTGCTGGTCGGGCTGTCCATGCGGGTCACCCATCCCGGCATCGACTCCGGGCTGGCCCTGCCCGCCTTCATTCTGGACTACCTGCCCGCCCTGCCTGCGGGCATGGCGCTGGCCGCGCTGCTGATCACTGTCGTCGGAACCGGGGCCGGGCTGAGCCTGGGCATGGCGACCATCTGGGTCAGAGACTTGATCACCCCGTTGCGCGAGCGGGCCAGCCGCCGGAGCCAGGGCTCATCGGGAGTGAAGGCGCCGGGTGCAGACATCTCGGCGGCGGAAATAGGCGTTGCCGGGATAGACGGGCGCCGACCGGGGAAGCCGCCGGACGCGCTCGGCCTCACCCGCGCCGTCCTGGTTGCGGTGCTGGCCGCCGCCGCGCTGGCCGCCGGCGCTGACCGGGGCGGGCTGATCATGGGCTGGAGTTTCCTGTCGATGGGCCTGCGCGGGGCGGTAGCTTTCGGCCCGCTGTTGGCGGCGCTGTTCCTCCCAGGCCGGATCAGGCCGTCTTTTGCCTTGGCCGCGATGATCGCTGGCCCGCTGGGGACCGCGTTGGGCGCTTGGCTGCTGCCGGGCGGCGTCGATCCGATCTGGTTGGGCCTCGGCGGCGCGCTGGCGGTGATGGCGCTTGGATTCCGCAGCTGGAACCCGAAGCGGCGTCGGTGACGAAAACCCGCCAGAAGCGATTTGAGACCCTTTGCGTGTTGTCCCCCTCAAGAAGGCGGCTGCAAAGTGCCCAGAGGAGCCTTTCAGGGCGAATAAGAGCCAATTAGGCCGCGTTGGATACGTCAATTTCGGGGCAGTCGCGCTAGAATGGTTTTGGCTCCGGGGAGTTCCGGAGCCGTGTTGGGTCAAAGCCGCCGACGCCAGCCGCAGTCTGTGAAGATGGTTGGGACGTTTGGCGGCATTGTCTTGGAAAGACGTTTGGAGGATGTGTGACACCTAGCGAGGCGCAGGGGACCACGGCGGCAATGGTGGAACAGGCGGCGCATGTGGCCGAGGACGCATACGGTGCCGGGGCGATCAAGGTGCTGGAGGGCTTGGAGCCGGTGCGCAAGCGCCCAGGCATGTATATCGGCTCCACCGGCGAACGTGGATTGCACCACTTGGTTTACGAAGTGGTGGACAACTCGGTGGACGAGGCGCTGGCCGGTTACTGCGACACCATTGAGATCAGGCTGTTGCCAGGCGACGGGGTGCAGGTGGTTGACAATGGCCGCGGCATCCCGGTGGCTATGCATCCCAGCGAGGGGGTTTCCGCGCTCACCGTCGCGCTCACCAAGCTCCATGCTGGCGGCAAATTCGGCGACGGCGGCTACAAAGTCTCCGGCGGGCTGCACGGTGTCGGCGTCTCAGTGGTGAACGCGCTGTCCGACCAGCTCACCGCCGACGTCTACCGCGACGGCTACCACTGGCGCCAGTCCTTCGCCCTGGGAGACCCGGAAGGCGATTTGGCCCGGCTGGAACAGACCGACCAGCGCGGCACCACGATCACGTTCTACGCCAGCCCGACCGTTTTCGAGACGACGCATTACTCTTTCGAGACGCTCTCCACCCGTTTTCGGGAGATGGCTTTCCTCAACAAGGGGCTGACCATCTCGCTGATCGACGAGCGGCCTGGCAATGACGATGACGAGGAAGTTGCCAGCACCCGGAAGAAGACCTTCCGCTACGACAACGGCCTGGTCGATTACGTCAAGTATCTGACTGGCACGAAAGACACCATCGGCAGCATCATCGCCATCGAGGCGGTGTCGCCCGAGCAGCAGATGAGCCTTGAAGTGGCGATGCAGTGGAATGTCTCTTTCATCGAATCGGTCCACACCTTCGCCAACACCATCAACACCCATGAGGGCGGCACCCATGAAGAAGGCTTCCGGGCCGCGTTGACGAATACCGTCAACAAGTGGGGCGAAACCTGGGGGATGATCAAGAAGAAGGACGACCGGGTGTCCGGAGACGACATCCGCGAAGGCCTCACCGCCATCGTTTCGGTGAAGCTGGCCGAGCCGCAATTCGAGGGGCAGACGAAGACGAAGCTGGGCAACACCGAGGCCCGTTCTTTCGTGCAGCGGGTGGCCAACGACCTGCTCGGGGATTGGTTCGAGCGCAATCCGGCTGAGGGCAAGGACATCGTGCGCAAGTCGCAGGCCGCCGCGTCGGCCCGCATCGCCGCGCGCAAGGCCCGCGACCTGGCCCGTTCGCGCAAGGGATTGCTCTCCGGGGCCGGGGAATACGGCAAATTGGCCGACTGCTCATCCACCGAGCCAAACGAATGCGAGGTGTTCATCGTCGAGGGCGATTCGGCCTCCGGGTCGGCCAAGGGCGGGCGCGATCCGCGCGTCCAGGCGATTCTCCCCATCCGGGGCAAGATTCTGAATGTGGAGAAGGCCCGTTTGGACCGCATTCTGCAGAATAAGGAGGTGGCGGCGATCGTCAACGTGCTGGGCACCGGCGTCCAGGAAGATTTCGACATCGACCGGCTGCGCTACCACAAGATCGTTTTGATGGCTGACGCCGACGTGGACGGCGCCCATATCCGCACCCTGCTGCTCACCCTGCTGTTCCGTTTCATGAAGCCGCTCATCCAGGGCGGGTTCGTCTACTTGGCCCAGCCGCCGCTGTTTCGGCTGCGTTGGTCGAATGCCCCGCACGAGCTGGCCTACGGCGACGAGGAGCGGGACAAGCTGCGCGACGCCGGTTTTGCGGCGGGCAAGAAATTGCCAAAGGAGAATCCGATCCAGCGCTACAAGGGCTTGGGCGAGATGAACCCGGAAGACCTGTGGGACACCACGATGGACCCGCAGAAGCGCACCCTGCTGCAGGTCACCTTGGATGACGCGGCGGCGGCCGACGAGATGTTCACCGTTTTGATGGGCGAGGACGTCGACCAGCGCAAGCAATTCATCCAGCGCAATGCCAAAGATGTCCGTTTCCTGGATATCTGATCCCACCTCCGGGCTGAGCCTGGCAACCAAGAGCCACCACTGAGAGCGATAAATGAGCGAATACGACGAGAACGAGACCAAAGTCGAGCCGGAAACCCCGCAAACGCTGGCGCCCACCGTCGGCAAAGTCGATGAGATTGACCTGAAAGAGGAAATTCAGCGTTCCTACCTGGACTATGCGATGAGCGTCATCGTCGGCCGGGCGCTGCCTGATGTCCGCGACGGGCTGAAGCCGGTACACCGGCGGGTGCTCTATGCGATGTACGACGGCGGCTACCGTCCCGACCGGGGCTGGAACAAATGCTCCCGCATCGTCGGCGACGTGATGGGCCGTTTCCACCCGCATGGCGACTCCGCGATCTACGACACTTTGGTGCGGCTGGCGCAGAAATGGGTGATGCGCGCCCCGCTCGTCTCCGGCCAAGGCAACTTCGGCTCTCCGGGCAACGACCCGGCGGCGGCCATGCGGTACACCGAATGCAAGATGGCGCCGTTGAGCATGGAGATGGTCCGCGACATAACCGAGGACACCGTTGACTTCCAGCCCAACTACGACAACAAGGAAAAAGAGCCGGTCGTGCTCCCGGCCCGTTTCCCGAATTTGCTGGTCAACGGGTCAACGGGCATCGCTGTGGGCATGGCGACCAATATCCCCACCCACAATCTGCGCGAGGTGGCCGACGCCGTGCAGTGGCTGCTGGAAAATCCCGAGGCGGGCAAAGAGGAAATACTGGAAGCGGCGATGCAGCGGATCAAAGGCCCCGATTTCCCCAACGGCGCGTTGATCGTCGGGCGCAAGGGGATTGAGGACGCCTACCGCACCGGGCGCGGCTCGGTGATAATGCGGGCGGTGATCGGCATCGAGGAGGACGCCAAGGGCCGCACGCTGCTGGTGGCCACCGAATTGCCGCATATGTGCAATCCGGACAATCTGGCCGAGAAGATCGCCGGGCTGGTGAAATCGGGCAAGCTCAACGGCATTGCCGACATCCGCGACGACTCGTCCGGGCGCACCGGCCAGCGGTTGGTGATCGTGCTCAAACGGGACGCCGTTCCCAAAGTGGTGATGAACAACCTCTACAAGCACACGGCGCTGCAAGACACCTTCGGCTGCAATATGCTCGCCCTGGTCGATGACGTCCCGAGGACGTTGCGGCTGGACCAGTTCATCTCGTACTGGGTGAAGCACCAGATTTCGGTCGTCCAGCGGCGCACGGCGTACCGGTTGTCGGAGGCCGAGAAGAGCGCCCATCTGGACCGGGGGTTGGTCAAGGCGCTCGACCGGTTGGACGAGGTGCTGGCGCTGATCCGGGCCAGCCGCGATGTCGAAGCCGCGCGCGAGGGTTTGAAGGCTTTGCTGGAAGTCGACGACTTGCAGGCGATGAATATCCTCAACACCCAGTTGCGCAGGTTGGCCGCGTTGGAGATTCAGCAGATTCTAGACCGTTTGGCCGCCATTGAGATCAAGATCGAGGATTTCAAGGACATTCTGGCCAAGCCCGAGCGGCAGCGGAAGATCATTTCCGAAGAGCTGGCCGAGATTGTCGACAAGTACGGCGAGGAGCGGCGTACCCAGCTCATTTCCGCCGACGGAGACTTGTCCGACGAGGATTTGATCCCCGATGACGAGATGGTGGTCACCATCACCAGGGGCGGTTATGCCAAACGCACCCGCACCGATCTTTACCGCACCCAAAAGCGCGGCGGCAAAGGGGTCAGGGGCGCTTCGCTGCGGGTGGACGACGAGGTGGAGCATCTGTTTGCCACCACAAACCACCAGTGGATTCTTTTCTTCACCAATCTGGGCCGGGTCTACCGCTCCAAGGTTTGGCAGCTGCCCGAGGCGGGGCGGGATGCCAAGGGCGGGCATGTGGCCGGGCTGCTGTCGTTCTTGCCGGACGAGCGGATAGCGCAGGTGTTGACCCTGCGCGGTTACGACGACGCGCCGTATCTGCTGCTGGCCACCAAGTATGGGCTGGTCAAGAAGACCGAGCTGCGGGCGTATGACTCACCGAGGCAGGCCGGGGTGATCGCGGTCAATTTCCGCAATGCCGACGACGAGTTGATCGGCGCCGAGCTGTGCAGCGACGCCGACGATGTGCTGCTGATTTCGCGCAAGGGGCAGGCCATCCGTTTCTCCGCCGACAACGACCAGCTCCGTCCGATGGGGCGGGCGACATCCGGGGTGACCGGGATGAAATTCCGCTCCGGCGATGAATTGCTGTCGCTGTCGATCATCGGGGCGGACATGCCCGAGGACGACCGCTACGTCTTCACCGTCACCGATGGCGGCTTCGCCAAGCGGACGGCGGTGTCGGAATACCGGCTGCAGGGGCGCGGCGGCTTGGGCATCAAGGCGATGAAGCTCAACGAGGACCGAGGCTCGCTGGTCGGCGGCTTGGTGGTCACCGAATCAGACGAGGTGATCGCCATCAAATCCTCCGGCCAGGTGATCCGTTCCGCGGTGGCGGAGGTTCCGGCCAAGGGTCGGGACACGATGGGGGTGAAATTCGTGGCGGTGGCCGATCAGGATGCCGTTTCGGTGATCGCTATCAACCCAGAATCGGAGGAAGCGGAGGAAGAAGACGCCAACATCGCCGCTAACGGCGGGGAAATTCCTGCTGAACCAGCTGTTGAGGGTACGGTTAAGGATGTAAGCGATGTCGTCGCAGCTTCGCCCGAGGAGGAAAACGGTGCCGGATAAGGCCAACGCCCCAGAATCGCCGGATTGGGCCGACCAGGTGGTGAAGATTCCGCGCATACCCGCTGAGGGGCCGATGCCGGTGGTGGAATCCGGCGCGGGGGGCAAACCCAAGAAGAGCGAACAGGCGGCCAAACCCAAGCCAATGCTGCCGCCGCCCCCTCCGGTGCGCAAGCCGCTCACCCCGCCGAAGGCCGCGCCGGTGAAGCCTGCGGCCAGGCAGCCCAAGGCCGCGCCGGTGAAACCGCCCGCCCCATTGGTGCCGCCGGCTCCGTTGGTGCCGCCCGCCGCGTTGGTTCCGCCCAAGCCCACGCCGATCAAACCGGCGGCGCTCTCCAAGCCCGCTGCTTCGCCAGCCAAGCTGGAACCCGTTTCGGCAAAAGCGGAGAATGAGCCGACCGCCGTGGTCACCGTCACCGAAATGCCGGCGAAGAAGCGCCGCGATCCCAGGCGGGCGCGGCTGCACATCTCCCGCATCGATCCGTGGTCGGCGATGAAGATTTCCTTCATGTTCTCCATCGCGATGGGAATCATGTTCTTCTTGGCCATCTACTTCTCCTGGATGGCTTTGGAGACCGGTGGCGTATTCGAGAAAGTGAGCGAGATGTTGGACGACATCATCTCCAACCCGACTGACACCACCACCAGTTGGAATATCAACGACTACGTAAGCTCGCAGAAGGTGCTCGGCGTCTCCGCGCT
>JAIRXX010000373.1 GCA_031268065.1 Propionibacteriaceae bacterium | reverse complement strand
AAGATCGCAGTCCCAACAGTGATAATGCGCTTTGCCATGCTCGTTCCCCTAGCATTGAGATTAAGCTGAGAGCATTATCGCAGTATTACATCTGGTTATGGAATAACCTGGCTGAGAATCCATAATCTGGTCCTACCCGGCGCGGTAAGGCGCCGTTGGCTAAACAAAGCAAAAGGGGCTGGCGGCAGCCAGCCCCTCAATGCCTGAACTAGGAATTCACAGCTCTTCCACCGAGCCGCCCGCCTGCTCGATCTTCGCTTTGGCGCTGGCGGAGAAAGCGTGTGCGCTCACCTGGACCGCAACACCCAATTCGCCATTCCCGAGCACTTTGACCAAGCTGCCTGCCCGGACCGCGCCCCTGGCCACCAAATCGTCCACGCCGACCGGGCCGCCCTCAGGGAAAAGCTCGCCGATGCGGGCCACATTCACCACCTGGTATTCCAGCCGGAATGGGTTCTTGAAACCGCGCAACTTCGGCAGCCGCATATGCAGCGGCATCTGCCCGCCCTCGAAATTCTGCGGGACGTTCTTACGCGCCCCCGAACCCTTGGTGCCACGTCCGGCGGTCTTGCCCTTAGACGCCTCGCCTCTGCCCACCCGGGTCTTCTTAGTGTGCGCCCCCGGCGCGGGACGCAGGTGGTGGACCTTCAACGTCATATCACTCACTCTCCTCGATGATCGTCACCAGATGCGGGATGGCGGCAACCATACCCCTGATCTCCGGACGGTCAGCCTTCTCCACGACCTGTCCGATCCGCTTCAAACCGAGCGCGCGCAAGGTGTCGCGCTGCCCCGGGTTTCCACCGATACCCGACTTGTTCTGCGTGACTTTGTTCGTCTTAGCCATCAGGCATTCGCCTCCGTACGGGCACGCAGGATGGCGGCGGGGGTGACATCCTCCACCGGCAGCCCGCGCCGACGCGCGACTGCCTCCGGCTCTTCCAAGCTGTGCAGCGCGGCCACGGTGGCGTGGACGACGTTGATCGCATTGTCAGAACCCAGCGATTTGGCCAGCACGTCATGCACGCCAGCGCATTCCAGCACCGCCCTGGCCGAGCCACCGGCGATGACGCCGGTACCCGGCGAGGCCGGACGCAGCATGACGACGCCAGCGGCGCGTTCACCCTGCACCGGATGCGGGATGGTGCCCTGGATGCGCGGCACCTTGAAGAAGTGCTTCTTGGCCTCCTCGACACCTTTCGCTATCGCTGCGGGAACCTCTTTGGCCTTGCCGTAGCCGACGCCGACCATACCGTCCCCGTCGCCCACCACGACCAGCGCGGTGAAGCTGAAACGCCTACCGCCTTGGACGACTTTGGCGACGCGGTTGATCGAGACGACCCGCTCTAGATACTGGCTCTTTTCCTTCTCTGGAGCCTGGTCGCGGTTACGCCGGTCCTCGCGGCCCCGACGCTCTCCCGAGCCCCGTGCTTCGCCACGACCTTGACGCGCAGTTCCGTTCATTGCTTACCTTTCCTCCGCCTCAGAATCCGAGTCCGGCTTCGCGGGCGCTGTCAGCCAGCGCCGCTATACGTCCGTGGTATTTGTTGCCAGCCCGGTCGAAAACAACCGCGTCGATGCCTTGGGCCTTAGCCCGGTCAGCGACCAACTTGCCAACCTGCTTGGCCTTGGCCGACTTATCGCCAACCAGCTGGGCCACTTCAGCCTCCATCGAAGAAGCGCTGACCAGGGTGAAACCGCGCGTGTCGTCCACGATCTGCGCCACAATGTGCCGCGACGACCTGGTGACGACCAGGCGCGGGCGCTCCGGAGTGCCTTTGACGGTCTTGCGAACCCGATTCTGCCGACGTGTCTTGGCCGCCGTGCGATCGGAGAGTTTCTTGCCAACTCGCAGTGAGATAGCCATCACTTACCAGCCTTTCCAGCCTTGCGGCGCACTCGTTCGCCGGAGTAGCGCACACCCTTGCCCTTATATGGCTCAGGTTTGCGAATCTTGCGGATCTTCGCCGCCATTTCGCCGACCTGTTGCTTGTCGATGCCGCTCACCGAGAACCGGGTATTTGAGTCCACCGCAAACGTGATGCCTTCCGGCGCGTTCACGATGACCGGATGGGAGAAACCCAACGCGAATTCGAGTTGCTGCGGGCTTTTGAAAATAACACGGTAGCCGACGCCGACGATTTCGAGCTTCTTTTCATAGCCAGCGGTGACGCCGATGATCATATTGTCCACCAACGTCCGGGTCAGGCCGTGCAGCGAGCGGTTTTGCCGCTCGTCGTCGGGGCGGGTCACCTCCAACTGCCCGGCATCGTTCTTGGCCACCCTGATCGGCTCGGCGACAACGTGGCTGAGCGACCCTTTAGGGCCTTTCACACTCACGTTCTGGCCGTCGAGGATCACATCGACCCCAGCCGGGATGGCGATTGGAAGCCTGCCAATACGAGACACAACTAACTCCTCTCACCACACGTAGGCGAGCACTTCGCCGCCCACGGACTTGGACTTGGCCTCTTTGTCGGTCAACAGACCTTGCGAGGTTGAGATGATCGCAACACCCAAGCCACCCAGCACTTTCGGCAGGGCGGTGGACTTCGCGTATACCCGCAAGCCCGGCTTGGAGATGCGGCGCAGCCCGGCGATGGAACGCTCACGGTTGGCGCCGTACTTCAACTTGACGGTCAGCGTCTTGCCGACCTCTCCAGCGTTGGGCTCGGCCACCTCAAAATCAGCGATGTAGCCCTGGGCCTTCAAAATCTCAGCGATGCTGACTTTGATCTTGGAATGGGGCATCGACGCGGTGTCGTGGTACGCCTGATTGGCGTTGCGCAGACGAGTCAGCATGTCTGCGATGGGATCTGTCATTGTCATGACGTTTTATTCCTTCTCCAAGGGGTTTCCCTCATCAGCCGGGACCTTCCCTGGTGGTAGTTCAGCTCCGGATTTTGAAAGTCACCAACTCGATTTGGTCACACCGGGCAATTCGCCTTTGTGGGCCAACTCGCGGACACAGATACGGCACAGGCCGAACTTGCGATACACCGACTTTGGCCGCCCGCAGCGATTGCAGCGGGTGTAGGCCCGGACGGCGAACTTCGGCTTGCGCGACTGCTTTACTTTCAGCGCTGTCTTTGCCATCTAACTCACTTCCTCTTCTTGCCAACGAACTTCGGGCGACCACGCTTGTCGGCATTTTTGTCGACCTCGTTCTCCGGCGCCTTGAATGGGAAGCCGAGCGCCTTGAGCAGTGCGCGGCCCTCATCGTCATTCTTCGCGGTGGTGACGAATGTGACATCCATCCCGCGAACTTTGTCGATCTTGTCCTGGTCGATCTCGTGGAACATAACTTGTTCGGTGAGGCCGAAGGTGTAATTGCCCCGGCCGTCGAATTGTCGGGCCGATAGGCCGCGGAAGTCGCGGATGCGCGGCAGGGCGAGCGTGAGCAGCCGGTCAGCGAATTCCCACATCCGGTCTCCGCGCAGCGTCACATGGGCGCCGATCTGCATCCCCTCGCGCAGTTTGAACTGGGCGATGGACTTGCGGGCCTTGGTGACCGTCGGCTTCTGCCCGGTGATCTGGGTGAGGTCGCGCAGAGCGGCGTCGATCACCTTGGAATCGCGGGCGGCTTCGCCGACACCCATATTCACCACGATCTTGGTCAAGCCTGGAATCTGCATGACATTCGCGTAGCCGAATTCTTTGTGCAACGCCGGGACAATTTCGCTGCGATAGCGCAGCTTCAGCCGAGGCGGCGTCTTGACTTCAGGTTTTTGGTCAGCCATCAGATTTCCTTCCCGGTCTTGCGGGAGATGCGCACACTGCGGGTGGCAGTGTAGCTGGTCCCGTCTGGACGGGACCGTTGCACCTCTTCGCGCTTATAACCCACGCGGGTCACCACCTCTTTGCGGTCAACTTTCACCAACAACTGAACGTTGGAGGCGTCTATCGGCGCTTCGGCGGTGATGATCCCACCGGGGGTGCTCTGCCGGGTCTGCTGGTTGGGCTTGTCTTTGCGGTGCTTCTTCACCAAGTTGACGCCCTGGACAACCACCCGCCCCGACTCTGGTTCGACGGAGATGATCTCCCCCTTAGCGCCCTTGTCCTTGCCAGCGATGACCATTACCCGGTCACCCTTCTTCACATGCAGCGTCTTAGCCATCAGATCACCTCCGGTGCCAGCGAGATGATGCGCATGTAGCGCTTCTCGCGGAGTTCCCGCCCCACTGGGCCGAAGATGCGGGTGCCACGCGGCTCCCCGTCTGCCTTCAGCAGCACAGCGGCGTTCTCGTCAAATTTGATGTACGACCCGTCGGCGCGGCGAGTCTGCTTCGCCGTACGCACGATCACCGCCTGCACAACTTCGCCTTTCTTCACCCCGCCGCCCGGAATCGCGTCTTTCACAGTTGCGACGATCTTGTCGCCCAAGCCCGCGTAGCGCCGTTTGGAGCCACCCAGCACCCGAATGCACAGCAACTCTTTGGCGCCGGTGTTATCGGCAACCTTGAGCCTGGTCTCTTGTTGGATCATCGCTTCCTCACTTCGCCTTCTCGACGATTTCCACCAGACGCCAACGCTTCGTGGCTGACAGCGGGCGAGTCTCCATCACCCGCACCCGGTCGCCCACACCAGCCGAGTTGGCCTCGTCGTGGACGTTCAAACGCTGTGATTTGGTCATGACCTTGCCGTAGAGCGGATGCTTCACCCGGCTCTCCACCACGACCACAACAGTTTTGTCCATCTTGTCGCTGACCACAACGCCCTCGCGGACCTTGCGGGAGCTTCGGGTAAGTGCCTGCTCACTCATCTCAATCACTTGTCCTCATCTGGCTCGGCGATGATGCCGAGGTTTAGCTCTTGTAGCACTGTGTAGACCCGAGCGATATCTTTGCGAGCCTCGCGCAGCCTGCCATGCGTGTCAAGCTGACCGGTGGCGGCGGCGAAACGCAGCCCGAATAGTTCTTCCTTCAACTGGGCCACCTTGGCGTTAAGCTCATCGCGGGACAGCCCCCGCAACTCGCCGGCGGTAAGTTTCGCCATCAGATGTCACCCGCTTCCCTCTTGATGAAACGCGCCTTGAAAGGCAATTTGTGAATGGCCAGCCGCATGGCCTCGCGGGCCACGTCTTCGCCCACACCGGCTACCTCGAAGAGGATTCGGCCCGGCTTGATATTGGCGACCCACCACTCCGGAGAACCCTTGCCGGAACCCATCCGGGTCTCGGCGGGCTTCTTGGTCAGCGGGCGGTCGGGATAGACATTGATCCAGACCTTGCCGCCGCGCTTCATATGCCGGGTCATGGCGATACGGGCGCTCTCAATCTGCCGGTTGGTCAGATAAGAAGATTCCAGGGCTTGGATGCCGAAATCGCCGAAAGTGAGTTTCGTACCGCCCTTGGCCTGTCCACCGCGCTTGGGGTGGTGCTGTTTGCGGTGCTTCAACCTACGTGGGATCAACATGTCAGGCACCCGTGCTTTCACTAGTGGCCACAGCCGCAGACTCAGGCTGCTGGGCGCCGGCGGTATTCTGCCGACGTCCGCCCCGGTCAGGGCGGTCTGAGCGGCCATCGCGGCGTGGTCCGCGACCAGGGCGGTTGCCGCCACGGCCACCGGCCAGCTGGCGCTTGGCCCGCAACTCGGCGCGCTCCTGCCGGTTGCCGGAGACATCGCCCTTGTAAATCCAGACCTTCACGCCGATCCGCCCAAAGGTGGTGCGGGCCTCGTAGAAGCCGTAGTCAATGTCGGCCCGCAGCGTGTGCAGCGGGACGCGGCCCTCGCGGTAGAACTCCGAACGGCTCATCTCGGCGCCGCCCAGACGTCCAGAACACTGGATTCTGATGCCCAAAGCCCCGGCCCGCATGGCCGACTGCTGGGCTTTGCGCATCGCGCGGCGGAAAGCCACCCGCGCGCCCAGCTGTTCGGCGATGCCCTGGGCGACCAACTGGGCGTCGGTCTCAGTGCTCTTCACTTCGAGGATGTTCACCTCGACCTGCTTGCCGGTCATCTTCTCCAGATCGACGCGGAGCTTCTCCGCCGACTCGCCATTGCGCCCAATGACGATGCCGGGACGGGCGGCGTGCAAAAAGATGCGCACCCGGCCACTGCGGCGCTCCAATTCGATGCTGGCGACGCCAGCGCGTTCCAAGGTCTTGTGCAGGAAACGGCGAATCTTCACGTCTTCAGCCAACAGCTTGGAATAATCCTTGTCGGCATACCATCTGGTCTTGTGATCGGTGGTAATGCCTAGGCGGAAGCCGTGGGGGTTAACCTTTTGACCCATGCTCAGGCTCCCTTCTGCTCTTTGGGTTCTACAACGACTGTGATATGGCTGCCCCGCTTCAGGATGCGCGATGCGGAGCCTTTGGCCCGAGCGCGAATGCGGCGCAAAGTCATCCCCTCGTCCACGAAGGCTTGGGCGACGAACAACTCTTCGGCACGCAGTCCCTCGACTTCGGAGGCATTCGCGGTGGCTGAGGCTAGCACCTTGTAAACCGGCTCTGCCGCCGCCTGCGGGGCGAACTTCAAGACATCCAGGGCGTCCACAACGCCCATCCCGCGAACCAGGTCAATGACGCGGCGCACCTTGGTGGGCGACATCCGCACATGGCGGGCGATGGCGTAGGCACCGGCCCGATTCCCGAGCAGTGCGGCGCGACGAGTGTGCTGCTCTTTGTTCTTGCTCATCTACTTCTCAGTCCTTGCCTAGCGCCGACGCGCTTTTTTGTCGTCCTTAACGTGGCCGCGATACGTCCGGGTCGGGGCGAATTCGCCCAACTTGTGCCCGATCATCGACTCAGTCACGAAAACCGGCACATGCTTGCGACCGTCGTGGACGGCGATGGTGTGCCCGATCATGTCCGGGGTTATCATCGAGCGCCGCGACCAAGTTTTGATGACCTGCTTGCTTGCTTTTTCGTTCTGCGCGTCGATCTTCTTTTGCAGATGGTCGTCTACGAAGGGACCTTTTTTGAGGCTACGTGGCATTTCTCTCCCTATCAGCGCTTCTTGCCAGACTTGCGGCGGCGTACGATCAAGCGGGTGCTCGCCTTGTTCTTATCCCTGGTGCGGCCTTCTGGCTTTCCCCACGGGGTAACCGGGTGGCGGCCACCGGAGGTCTTGCCCTCGCCGCCGCCGTGCGGGTGGTCGATCGGGTTCATCGCGACACCGCGAACGGTGGGACGCACACCCTTCCAGCGCATCCTTCCGGCCTTGCCCCAGTTGATGTTGGACTGCTCGGCGTTGCCGACTTCGCCCACCGTCGCGCGGCAGCGGATGTCGACCATGCGCATTTCCCCGGAGGGCAGCCGCAGGGTGGCGTATTTGCCTTCGCGGGCGACCAGCTGGATGCGCACACCAGCGGAGCGTCCCAGTTTGGCGCCGCCGCCGGGGCGCATCTCAACCGCGTGGACCAGGGTGCCGACCGGAATATTGCGCAGCGGCAGGTTGTTGCCCGGCCTGATGTCGGCATTGATTCCGGCTTCCACCAACGCGCCCTGCTCCAGCCCGAGCGGGGCGATGATATAACGCTTCTCCCCATCCAGATAGTGCAGCAGGGCGATGCGGGCCGTGCGATTGGGATCGTATTCGATGTGGGCAACCTTGGCCTGCACACCATCTTTGTCGTAACGCTTGAAGTCGATCACCCGGTAGGCCTGCTTGTGCCCGCCGCCGATATGGCGGGTGGTGATCCGGCCAGAGTTGTTGCGCCCGCCGGTCTTCGGCTTGGGCACCACCAATGACTTCTCTGGGGTCGAACGAGTCAGCTCGACGAAATCAGCCACCGACGAGCCGCGTCGGCCCGGAGTGGTCGGTTTGTACTTGCGAATTGCCATTTCCCTGGTCCTTCCTCTCAGGCCGTCGGCCCGGAGAAGATATCAATGCGTTGGCCCTCGGCGATGCTGACGATGGCCCGTTTCGTGTCGGGGCGTTTCCCCCAGCCGGTACGGGTGCGCCGACGCTTGCCGATCCGATTTATGGTGTTGACCGCGATGACCTTCACCTTGAACAGCTGTTCGACGGCGATCTTGATCTCGGTCTTGTTGGCATCCGGGGCGACGATGAAGGTGTATTTGTTCTCGTCTAGCAGCCCGTAGCTCTTTTCAGAGACCACCGGGGCCAACAGCACATCACGGTGGTGATTCAGCAATTCGTTCACTTGTCGGCCTCCTCGCCAGCTTCTTCGGCCACCTCGGCCTCAGCCTCCACTTTGGCAGTTTCCGGCCTTGCGGGCTCCTCGGCGGTTTCCGGCTCGGCGGGCGTTTCAGCCTCTGCCTCGACCGGCGCCTTCTTGGCCCTGGTCTTCTTCACCGGCTGCTCTGGCTCAGCCTCAGCTGGCTCATCCTCAGACTCAGGCTCAGCCTCAGCTGGCTCATCCTGCTCAGCTTCTTGGGCAGCGACCGCCTTCGCCTTGGCCTTCTTGGCCGCCGGCTTGGCCCTGGCCGATTCGTCGGCCACAGTCACCACTTCGCCGCCGATGAAGTAGGACAGCGCCTCGGTGGTGAAAACAATATCGTCGGCCAGCAAGACGTCGTAGGCGTTGAGCTGGTCAACCACTATGACCTGCACGCTCGGCACATTGCGCAAGCTCAGCCAGGCAAGGTCCTCATCGCGGGAGAGCACCACCAGCAACTGGCCACCAGCCAGCGCGGCCAGCGCGGCCAGCGCCTCGCGGGTGGAGGGGTCTTCTCCGGAGACGAGCGTGCCGACCACTGAGATGCGATCCTCGCGGGCGCGGTCAGACAGGGCTCCATAGAGTGCGGCGCGGATCATTTTCTTCGGAGTGCGCTGGGCGTAATCGCGCGGCTTGGGGCCATGCACGATGCCGCCGCCAGTCCACTGCGGCGCACGCCTGGAACCTTGGCGGGCACGTCCGGTGCCCTTCTGCCGCCACGGCTTCGCCCCGCCACCGGCGACCTCACCTCGGGTCTTGGTGGAATGGGTGCCCTGCCGGGCGGCTGCCAACTGGGCCACCACCACTTGGTGGATCAAAGCCACGTTGGTCTGAACGTCGAAAATATCGCCGGGAAGTTGGGCTAAAAGCTCAGCGTCGAGGACTTTCACATTGCGATTCTCGCTCATGCCTTGGCTCCCTTCTTGGCCGCTGTTCGCAGCACGATGAGGGCGCCCTTGGGGCCGGGAACGCTGCCCTTGACCAAGATCAGCCCTCGTTCGGCATCGACGGCGTGGATGGTTAGATTCTGCACAGTCACTCGCTCCACACCCATCCGGCCTGCCATCCGGGTGCCTTTGAAAACATGCCCCGGGGTGGCGCATGCGCCGATGCCGCCCGGAGAGCGGTGCTTGCGGTGGACGCCGTGGCTGGCGCGCAACCCGGCGAAGCCATGCCGCTTCATAACGCCAGCGGTGCCCTTGCCCTTGCTGATGCCGGTGACGTCAACTATCTCGCCATCCGCGAAAGACTCCGCGGTGACCTCTTGGCCCAGCTTGTATTCGGAGGCGTCTGAGGTGCGGAACTCGACCAGATGCTTCCTGGGAGTGACATTGGCCCGCTTGAAGTGCCCGGCGACCGGTTTGGTGACTGCCTTGGCCTTCACCGAACCCAGGCCGAGTTGGACGGCTGAGTAGCCATCGGTGTCTGGGGTGCGGATTTGGGTGACCACACACGTCCCGACCTCGATGACTGTCACCGGCACGATCTTGTTGTTCTCGTCCCACACCTGGGTCATCCCGGCCTTCTTGCCGAGCAGGCCCTTAATTTTCTTCTCGTCGCTACTCATTCTCTGCTCACCCGTCTCACGGAAGTTTGATCTCGATGTCAACACCCGCTGGCAGGTCGAGCCGCATCAGCGAGTCAACGGTCTTCGGGGTGGGATCGAGGATGTCGATAAGCCGCTTGTAGGTGCGCATCTCGAAATGCTCGCGGCTGTCTTTGTATTTGTGAGGAGAACGGATCACGCAGAATACGTTCTTTTCTGTGGGCAGCGGCACGGGTCCGGCCACCTTGGCACCGGTGCGGGTCACGGTGTCGACGATTTTCTTCGCCGAAGAGTCTATGACCTCGTGGTCGTAGGCCCGGAGTCTGATCCGGATCTTCTGAGTCGCCACTAGTTAGTCCTTCTGCTATGGGTTCTCTTCGCCAAGGTGGACGCCACTTTGGGCATGTCATCCGCCTCTGCTCGATCACCGCTCAGTTCTGCCGCATTGGTGCGCCCAATCCAGCAGTCGCTCCGACCCCCGAGGTCGCGCGTGTCGCCCGTTCCGGACCGCACACAATCGCTGATTAGCTGGATTATGGCTGGCCCGGCACTGACGCACCAGACTTGTCGAGCGGCCCGCACTTGGCGTTCCGCACCGGAGCAACCGCTACATTTTGCCACGAATCTCCCAACGAGGCCAAATCAGCCGTCGCCGGACTGTGGGACGGCGCAGATTTTCCAGCCTTCGCGGAACTTGTTCAAAACGGACGCGCCGCTGTGCTAGCGTTCCACCATGATCAGGGGCTTCTCCGGGATGAGTGGTGGCGCAGCAGCGCCGCGCCGCTGTTGTTGTTGAGACAAACGACCTCCAACAAGCTGAACCGGTGAGCCGCTTGCGGCGTCTGACAGCAGTCGCCCTCTTGCGACTCGATTCCTCCCGAACTCTGAAGAAGACCCCCAATGAAAGAACTCCTGGCCAAAGCGCACACCAGAATCCTCATCGGCGTAATAGGCGTCGAATTCGTCTCCGGCATCCTCGGCGCCTATTACACGCCGCTGATAGTCCCGCTGGCCAGATCGGTCGGCCTGCACGACAGTGACTGGAATTGGATCGAGGCCGCGCAGACTCTGTGCGGGGCGATCATTATTCCCGCGCTGACCAAATGCGGCGACCGTTTCGGCCATAAGAAAGCGCTGCTCACCTCGGTGGGCGTGACTGCGGCGGCGAGTTGGTGGGTGGTGGCCGGCGGCGGCCTGGTCTCAGTGATGGCCGCCTTCTCGCTGATGTCGTTCAGCGCTGTCTGGACGGCGCTCGAGCTGGCCCTGCTGCGATCCGGATTCGGCGTTGGCGACGAGGCGGACGAACAGATCTCTGCGGCGTCTGCGGCGCTGATCGTGTCATTCATGATCGGCTCGGTGGGCGCAGCCATCTTCGGCGGCCAATTCTTCACCGGCTCGGGAGGATGGGACGCGCTGCAGTCCGCACTCGACACCGGCGTCGATCCGGCGCTGTCACCCGCGTTCGCCGACGCGCTGCGGCTGACCTTGCTGGTGCCTGCCGTCGGCGTCACCGTCCTCGTCGGGTTGGTCGCCTGGCTGGTGCCCGAGTCAAAACCGATCCCCTCCGAACAGCGCGACCTGGCTGGACTGGCCAGCCTGATCGGGATACTGGTGCTGATCGTCGGCGGGCTAAGCCTGGTCAAATTGCTGGGTATCGGCAACCTCATCGGCTGGGGCGTGATCGCGGCAGGGCTGGCGCTGGTCATTCCGTTCGCCCGGCACCAACTGCGCAGCG
>JAIRXX010000229.1 GCA_031268065.1 Propionibacteriaceae bacterium | reverse complement strand
CCGGCTCGGCGGGGAACCCGTCCATCGCGGTGCGCAGCGGGATCGAGGCGCGCAGGATGCGCGCCGGGGACGTGGCTGATTTCGCTGCCGGGTAGCGGGCAGCTTTGACTGGTTTGAGGTACCGGTCGATTGTCGACCCGGACATGGACCTTACCTCAAGCAGCACTTCGGGGGTGAGCCGGGTCCCGACCTTGCCCAGCTCGCGGAACCGGATCAGCCGGGCCAGCAAGTCTTCCATCGCCGCTGCCAGGTACTTCCCACACGGCTCACCTGACAGCTTCCACACCTCCTTCAACACTTGCAGCGCGTCATAGGAATACTTGCGTTCCCGCGGTTTGCGTCTCGCCGCGGACGCGGGGCCTGTCCGGGCCGAGGCCTTGCTGATCGCCCGGCGGGCATTCGCCCGCGACCAACCAGTCGCCGCGCACAACTCGCCCAACATCTGGCCCTTCTCCTTCTTGCCAGCCCGCTGATACTCGCGGGCGTACTTCTTCGTCAGATCACGCCTAGTCGCCATAGCCAACTCCATGCCCGTAGCAAGCCATCACAAGCCGACGAACCCCGCCACCAACACGCCCAATTTCGCGCGCACCCTTATCTGAGGCAAGCGCAGCCCTTCGCGAGCGTTTTTGCTGAAGCACGTCGGGGGCTTCACTGAAACCGCACTTATTGGCTAGACTTGTCCAAAAGGGGGTTTCGTGGAACTCGATCAGCTGTTGCTGCTCGGTTCTGCAGTATTGCTCGCGGCCATTCTCTCCGCGCGGTTGGGCACCAAGCTAGGCCTTCCATCATTGCTGCTGTTCCTGGGGCTTGGTTTCCTCTTCGGCCAATTCGGCCTCCTCTTCGACGACGCGCAACTGGCCCACGACCTGGGCTTCATGGCGCTGGTCTTCATCCTGGCCGAGGGTGGTCTCACCACTCGCTGGGACGAGATGAAAGAGGCCGTCAAAGCAGCCGTGCTGCTGGCCAGCATCGGCGTGCTGCTCTCCATCGCCATCATGGCGGTCTTCGCTTATTTCGTGCTCGGCCTTGATCTGATCACTTCGATCCTGCTGGGAGCGATCACCGCGCCAACTGACTCGGCGGCGGTGTTCTCTGTGCTGCGAAGGGTGCCGCTGCCGTCCCGGATAAAAGCGACGCTGGAAGCAGAGTCTGGCTTCAATGACGCCCCGGTGGTGTTGCTGGTCGGCGAGGCAACTCATTGGGCGACCAGCGGCGGAGTGGAGAATCCGGCAATGCTCGCCATCGATGTGCCCTACGAATTGGTCGGCGGGCTGCTGCTCGGCCTGGTGATCGGGCGGATCGGCACGCTGGTGATGCGCAAGCTCGCGCTCCCGGCAGCCGGACTATACCCGCTGGCCGCCTTCGGCTGGGCCGTGCTCGCGTATGGCGCCGGGGTCGCTCTGAACATCTCCGGCTTCGCCGCCGTCTACCTGGCATCCGTGGTGCTCAGCAACGGACGGCTGATGAAAAGGCTCGCCCTGCCCCGCAAGGGACGGGCGATGCAAAGATTGCGCGACCGGGCGCGCGAATCTGACACATTCCAGAAGATCAGGGATTTCTGGAATGACGACTCGCCGCTCCCGCACCGCAACGCCATCCGGTCCTTCGCCGAGGGAATCGGCTGGATCGCGCAGATCGGCTTGTTCATCATGCTCGGCGTGCTCTCCGCCGACGCCGTCCACATTTCCTGGAGCGGTGCTCTGGCTGGGATCGGCGTGGGCGCATTCCTGACGTTCGTGGCCCGCCCCCTGTCGGTCTTCCTCTGCCTGATCTGGTTCAAAACCCCTTGGCGCGAGCAGGTTTTCATCACCTGGGCCGGGCTGCGCGGCGCCGTGCCGATCATCATGGCGACAGTGCCGCTGGCTGCGCGGGCACCCCATGCGAGCGAGATTTTCGGCATGGTCTTTTTCTTCGTAATCTTTTTCACCCTGCTCCAGGCACCCACCTTGCCCATCGCCGCCCGGATACTCAAAGTCACCAGCGCCGAAGTCACCGACGTCGAATTCGAATTCGGCCCACTCGACAACATCAGCGCCGATCTGCTGCAAGTCTCAGTAGCCCAAGGCTCCAAGCTGCACGGAGTGACCATCCGCGAAGTGCGCCTGCCGAAGAATTCGGTGATCTCGCTGATAGTCCGCAACGACATCACCTTCACCCCGACAGAAGACACGAAAATCCAGACGGCGGACGAACTCTTGGTCATCACCCGCGCCGAGGACCGCAAACTAGTAGAGAACCGCTTCAAAGCGATCAGCGACTACGGTCGACTCGCCAATTGGCGCGAGGATTAATCCGCCAAACTCAGGTTGAGCCAGCTTACTTGATCAGGCTTATATAGCCAGCTTCAGTTACGAGTTGGGCGCCTTCGGGGGATTGAAGCCAGGAGACTAGTTTGCGGACTGGCGAGTCGGCTGGCTCGCTGGCCCGGAAAACGGCGTAGAAATCGCTGGCGAACTTATAGCTGCCGTCGCTGATGGTCTCGCTGCTCGGCATAACGCCGTCAACGGCGAGTGTTTTGGCTTCAGGCATATCCCACATGTTGGCGAAATAGTAATGGGTTGTGTAGCCCAGCGCGTCGGCCGAGTTGACATAGCTGGCGGGGCCATCGACCACTTTGCCCGCCGAAACGTAAGGCTCGGCGGGAGCTTTGGCGAGTTCCGCACCTTCGCTGACAAGCTTCTGCAACAATGCTTGCGAACTGGAACCTTCCGGGTGCTGGTAGGCGATAATCGGATGATCGGAACCTCCCAACGCTTTCCAATCGGTTATCGCCCCGGTGTAAATCGCCTTGAATTGGTCAGCGGCCATCCCGGTGACCGGATTGGCCCGATCAGTGACGAAAACCAGCGCGTCTTTGCCGATCAGCTGGTATTCCAACTCCACCCCTGCTGCCGCAATGGACTCCTTGGTGTCCTGGTCGGGCTCGTAGGCCAGCAGCAGCGAAGGTCCGGTCTCCATGACCAGCCCACGATACGCCACCGCCATTGTGGAGAAATCGCAGAGCATATCCGCCTCATCCGCAGAAGCCCCAGCCAACCGCTGCAGCAAAGCCGCCGCCAGCGGAATGCCATCCACCGACCCGTCCATCCTGGGGAAATCGGCAATGGTGAACGACGGCAGCCCAGACGCCGCAGGCTGCGTAGCCTCAGGCGTGCAACCGGTGAGAGCGAGCAGCACAGCGGCGCACACCGCGATCAGGCGATTTCGCATCAGTCCTCCAACGTGGTGAATCTCGACTCTTGGTAAATCCACTGCCCATCAGCATTCAGCAATCCGCGATGCGTCCCAACTCTGGCCCAGTAGTAGATGCCCCCAGCCGCCTGCTGGCCCTCCCAGGAAATCACCGCCGTGCCTGGAAGCGGCTTTCCTTTGACGCTGAGCAACACCGGATAACCCTGCCTATCCACACATTCCAGCAAATGCCGATTTAACAGGGATTGCTCTACCGGCAACAGAGTCAATCCCGCCGGCAGATCGAAAATCTCGGCAGTCAGATAGCTAAACACTTGGCGTCCATCCGGGCTGATGGCAAATTCACCGGGCCGAGATTGGAAACCACTGGGAAGGTCCAACCATCGCCGCGTCGCAATATTGAAAATGCTGCTCTGGCCAGAGACGAACACCCATTCGCCCCATTGCTCGAATTCCGTCATCTCCTCCCAAACAGTCAACTGCTCGAATGTGTCGGAAAAGAAGGCTTTCAGCAAACCGTTGCTGCTGAGCAGCCAAACAGTGACATCGTTCCACAGCAACGGTTCAGCCGAAGCATAGGTCTGTGGCTCCGGCTTGAATTGGGCATCAACGACGGACCAAACCCCATCCGCCGAAACGAGAGCCTTGCCCGCAGCGAATTCGGTGGCACTGTCGTAACTGGGCTTCTTCACCCAACTCCCGCTCAAATCCCGATAGCCATACAACTTGCCCTGCTGAGCGGGAACGACGCCGCTGCCGCTGACCAGCGCCTGCGCGAAATAACGCGCCGCATCGACGCTGGAAACATCAGCGCTGCCTTGCAGAGTTTTGGGCACCGTTATCTGCTTGCCCTGATCCAAGTCGTACAGGCGTGCAGTCCCGCTGGCGCTGGCGTCTTTCTGCTCGACCACCTGGAGAATCCGGTCCGCGAAACAATACAGCTCAGTGGCCACACTGCCACTGGCCACCTCCAACAGCACGTCCCCAGCCAGGCTGAGCACATAGACGCGACCCTCAACAGCAGCGGCCACCCTAGTCGGATTGCCAGCGGAATCCCGGCAGAAGGCGTAGCTGAGATACTGGTCCGGCAGCCGCTTCCCAGCCGAAGATACGAAGCCAGAACGGACTCTATAAACTCCCTCCTCGAAGCCGTATTCCGCAATCGCCTCCGTCGGCCACAGCATCGGCCCGCCATCCGGCTGGGCGGTCAGCCCCGACCCACCGCCAGCCGAAACCGGAGGCGCGTCCGGCTGCGTCACACAACCACTGAGACACAGGCAAACAGACGCCACCGCAACGAGCACCTGCCTTGCCAGTTTCCAAGTCATACCAAACAGCTTATGGACCCAGCGGAAATCCCGACAACCAACACGGACAGAAACCGCACAGCAAAAACCACTTGCCCGCCAGAAATTGATCGTCCCCCGGACTGGCCGGGGGACGATCACCAACACCGGGGAATCGGCTCACGCCTCAACCTGGTGTGTAAAAAAGGCAGCGGCTACTCCACCTCGACCAAACCCTGGCCGACAGCCACGGCGGTGCCTGGATCGGCCAAGAATGCCTTGACCACGCCATCGCGCGGGCTGTTGACATCGGTCTCCATCTTCATTGCTTCCAGCACCAGCAGGACATCGCCAGCCTTGACTGACGCGCCCACCTCGACCGAATGTCGCAATACCGTACCAGCCAGCGGAGCTGGCACAGCGTTCCCGGCTGCTGCCGCGCCACCGGCGACAGGAGCAGCTGGTGCGACACCGCCGCCACCAATCACGACAGCGCCCAGTTGGGCAGCGTCCTTCTGCACTTCGACGTCAACCTCGTAGGGAATCTGGTCAACGGTTACTTTCAGTTTCATTTTTAATCCTTAACGACTTAGGGCCTTGGGAGCATTGAAATGTGGCTGACGCGGTTCACCCTCATAGCCGAGATAGGCAGCCACAGCGGCGGCAATCGTCGCCAGGTGCTCCTCGGGAATGGTTGCGCCAGTCTTGGCCTTCAGGCTCTTGATCTGGAATTGGAGATCCGCGATCTGCTTGGTCAGCTTCTTGACCAAATCGGTCAATTCTTGTTCGTTACTCATCTCATCGCCTTTCACAACTCACACCGGCTCGATGCCATGCCGTTTGGCTGGCTTCTGCTTGCGCTTGTTCGCCAGCAATTCCAGAGCATTGGCGAGCTTCGCCCTGGTCTCACCAGGATCGATGATCTCATCCACCAAGCCACGGGCCGCTGCCATAAACGGAGTAGAGAAGGTGTCCCGATACTCCTGAATCTTCTCTTCCCTCGCTGCGGCGGGGTCTGCGGCAGACTCGATCTCCTTGCGGAATACGACCGCTGCCGCACCTTCGGCGCCCATCACCGCCACCTCTGCGGTCGGCCAGGCAAACACCCGGTCGGCGCCAAGGTCGCGGGCGGCCATAGCCAGATAGGAACCGCCGTAAGCCTTGCGCAGGATGACCGTGACCAGGGGCACCGTGGCCCGCGAATAAGCGTAGAGCATCTTCGCGCCGTGGCGGATGATGCCTCCGTGCTCTTGGGCGACGCCGGGCAGGTAGCCGGGCACGTCCACGAAAGTCACGATCGGGATGTTGAAGGCGTCACAGGTGTTGACGAAGCGCGACCCCTTGTCAGAGGCGTTGATGTCGAGCACCCCAGCGAGCTGCGATGGCTGATTCGCAACGATGCCAACGCTGCGGCCATTGATCCGCGCGTATCCGACGACGATGTTTTTGGCGTAGCCAGCCTGCACTTCGAGGAAGTCCTCGCAGTCCACGACCCGCTTGATGACGTCTCGCACATCGTAGCCCTGCTTGTCCGCGACCGGGACGACCGCAGCCAGCTCTTCGTCGTAGGACATGTCTGGATCGAGGTCTACGATAGGCGGTTCTTCGTCGCAATTCTGCGGCAGGAAGCTGAGCAGCTTCTTGCAGATCAGAATGGCTTCTTCATCGTCATTTGCCACGAAATGATTCACCCCGGAAACGGCCTGGTGCGCATCCGCGCCGCCCAGGGCATCGCCGGAAATATCCTCACCGGTGACCTGCTTGATCACATTCGGGCCGGTGATGAACATCTGCGCCTTGCGCGTCTGGATCACGTAGTCAGCCAGGGCTGGCGAGTAGACCGCGCCACCGGCGCAGGGGCCGGCGATGACGCAAACCTGCGGGATCACTCCAGAGGCCGCCACATTCGCGTAGAACACTTGCCCGTAGCCGGACAGCGAATCGATGCCCTCTTGGATGCGCGCGCCGCCAGAATCGTTGAAGATGACGAACGGCGTCCCGGCCTGCATGGCCGAAAACATCTGCTCGACGACCTTCTTGTTGTGGCTCTCGCCCGCAGAGCCACCCATGACGGTGAAGTCTTGGCTGGCAACGTGGATCGGGCGGCCCAGGACTGTCCCTGAGCCAGTCACAACGCCCTCGGCGGGCATATTGGCCTTATCCATGCCGAATGTGGTGGTGCGGTTCTTGCGGAACAAGCCCACTTCGTTGAAGCTGTCAGCGTCCAAGAGCGAGTCGATGCGCTCCCGCGCGGTCAACTTGCCCTGGGAATGCTGCTTCTCAACGCGGGCTTGGCCACCACCGGCCTGATTGCGCGTCCGAGCCTCTTTCAGGCTCTTGACGCGATCAGCCATAGGTACTGGTTTTGCTGCCATTTGGTTCTACCTCACGCCGGCTCTACTTTGACGCTGTGCTGGCGTCCGCCAAGGGAAATCTTGTAATTGACCGGTCCGGTCAGCCCCTTGCCTTGATTCTCAGCCTCAGCCTTCAATTGGGCCTCGGTCTTGGCGACCGACTTCGGACCCTCTGCCCGCGCGGCGAAGAAAGTGGGCGCGACGTTGGGGAACATGGCGTAGGTGAGCACATCTTCCTCAGTGCCGTCGTAGCCATCCAGCTTGGCCGCATCGGCGACCAGGGAATCCCATTCCGGCTCCAAATGGTTCGCCGGGCGGTCAGTGATGACTGGCTTGCCAGCCTGCTGCTCCGCGATCTTGACCACATCTGGATTGCGCTCGCCCAACGACTCGCCGTAGTAGCCCAACATCAGATCGGCGAATTCGCCGGTCATCCGCTTGTACGGCCCCATCAGCACATTGAATACGGCCTGAGTTCCGACGATCTGCGACGTCGGGGTGACCAACGGGGGATGCCCGGCGTCGGCCTTCACCAACGGGATCATCTCCATCACCTCGCGCAACTTGTCGCCCGCGCCCTGCGCCTTGAGCTGGCTCTCCAGGTTGGAGAGCATCCCACCGGGGATTTGCGACTTGAGAATGTCGGTGTCCACCAGCACGGTGGACTCGAACGCCGCATACTTGGGGCGAATCTTGGCGAAGTGGTCGCGAATCTGCAACAGGGTGTCGTAATCCAGATCGGTGGTGTACGGCGTGCCCTCAAGCATGGCGACCAGCGATTCGGTGGGATTGTGGCCTGGGCCGAGCGACATCGATGATATCGAGGTGTCCACCACGTCGGCGCCAGCCTCGATCGCCTTCTGCAAGGCCACCAGGGTCACACCAGAGGTGGAGTGGCAATGCACCTGCACCATCGTGTCTTCGCCGTAAGCCTCTTTGATGCCCCGGATGATGTCGTAGGCAGGCTGGGGTTGGAGCAGCGCGGCCATATCTTTGAGGCAGATCGACTCTGCGCCCATCTCAAGCAGCCGTCCGGCCGTCTTCACATAGCCCTCCACAGTGTGGACGGGGGAGATGGTGTAGCAGATCGTGCCTTGAGCGTGGACGTTGGGGTTGATCTTCTTGGCAACCTGCACGGACTTCATCGCCCGTTCCAGGTTGCGGGGATCGTTCAGGGCGTCGAAGACCCGGAAGACGTCCATGCCGTTCTCGGCTGATTTCAGCACGAAGCGGTCCACCACTTCATCTTCGTAGTGGCGGTAGCCGAGCAGGTTTTGCCCGCGCAGCAACATCTGCAACTTGGTGTTCGGCATTAATTCGCGGAAGGTGCGCAGCCGCACCCAGGGATCCTCGTTGAGGAATCTAATACAAGAGTCGTAGGTGGCTCCGCCCCAACACTCGACGCTCCAATAACCCGCCTTGTCGATGGCCTCACAGGCATCAACCATGTCTTCAAGTGCCATTCTGGTGGCTAACAGGCTTTGGTGGCCGTCGCGCAGGACTAGCTCCGTCACTCCAATTTTACGCTGACTCATAGCAGTAGTCTTTCATGGTCGGACCAAAAAAATCTTTGCGGCCCCTGGTTTCGGGACGCACGGCGAGAAGCATATCCGAATAGTGGACAGCTCCCACAAAGATTTGAGTTTCCTGGCCTTATGGGCGAATGTGTACGGCCCATTTGCTCCACAGCTGGGAACGGGAGCCTGACTACGGCCAACCTGGGCTGGGCGCGGTGGGCATCAGGCCCATTGTCACGGCGGCGGGCGCCCAGCTGAGATATTTCTGACAGGAGCGTACGCCACAAGGCCCCCGCCCGTTGAGTCGCCGTCTGTTGGCGGTCCTCGCAGGGCAGGGGCCTCGCGTTGGCTAGCGCGGTCGCCTGTTAGGTCTCCATGACCTCCGGCTTGGCTTTCACCGGGATCAGCACGGCGAAACCTGCCGCCAGGCAGATGGCCAGGCCGATATAGCCCCAATGCTGGACCGACTGGTCGGCACCCATGACCGCAACGCCGAGTGTGACGAAAGCGCCGAACAGCAGCGGAGACAGGAAGGAAATAACCCGACCTGTCGTGGTGTAGAGGCCGAAAATCTCACCGGACTGGCCCTCGGGGATGATGCGGGCCAAGAACGACCGGGACGCAGACTGTGCTGGCCCAACGCAAGCGCTCATCAATAGTCCGACCACCCAGAACACCGCCTGGCCAGCTTCCACTTTCGCCTGGTCGTATCCGGGAGCACCCGCCGGGATCGCATAGGCCGGGTCGTGCAAAACGAAGACCAGCACCGAGGTGATCACCAAGACTGCCAGGGCGATCAGGATGACTGTCTTCGGGCCGATCCTGTCGTCCAAGATGCCAAATAGCATCGTCGCCACCCCGGCGACCACATTGGCCGCCATGCCGAAAAGGATGATCGTTGGCGTGGAGAAGCCGAAGCTGACGGCGGCGACCACTGCGCCAAAGGCGAAGATGCCTGCCAGCCCGTCCCGGAACAACGCTGAAGCCAGCAGGAAGTAGGCGACATGGCGCTGGGTCCGCCACAGCTTGGCTATGGTTTGGAAAAGGGCCTTGTAGGAGCCGATGACGCCGAGCTTCTCGATGTTTTCCTCGGGAGCCTTGTCCTTCATCGAAATGAAGATCGGGGCGGTCCAGATCAGATTCCACAAACCGACCGCTACCATTGCGACGCGCAGCTTCAGCGCGGTGTAGGTGAGGCCTTCGGTAACGCCGATCAGCGAAGTGCCATCTTCGGCGTTGCAGGATACCCACGCTCCAGACGAGTCCGCGCAGTCGGTTAGCCCGAAGATGCCGACGTCGGGATTGACGAAGAGGACCAGCGTCAGGAACAACATGCAGATTCCGCCGACGTAGCCCATGCCCCATCCGAAACCGGACACTTTTCCAATGTTCTTCGGGGTGGCGACACGCTCGATGAGCGCGTTGTAGTTCACCCAGGCGATTTCACCCAGGACGGTGCCGCCGGCCAGCAGGATCAGGCCGAACCACAGCCATTCCGGGCCGGGCGAGGTGAATACCAGGCACATCGAGACGATGGCGAGCGCCCAGGTGAGATATTTCAGATTGCGCACCGTCTTGCCGGTCCGGTCCGATGTCTGGCCGGTGATGGGCGCCAACAGCGCGATGAAGACCGCGCCGATGGTGGTCGAGATGGTCAACGCCTGAGTCGGCCCGTTTGGTTGGTCGGGCAGCGCGAAGGCGGCGGACACAATGTAGGTGGCGAAAACGAAGGTCGTGATCACCGAATAGAAGGGCTGGGTACCGACGTCCCAGAGCGCCCAAGCCCACATTTTGCGCGTGGTGGGTTTCTCACCACTGCCGAGTGCTAGTTGCGGAGCTTTCGACTCAGGGGGGGGGGATGTTTCACTCATAATTTCTGCTCTCAATAGCTGCCTGCGGGCACCATCGCCAGCAGGGACGATCACACAAACCGTCATCACTGACACTATGTCCAGCCGTGGTTCAGCCTCAATGGGTTTAGCTGCACCTTTGTGCAGCTTGCGCCTGTCCGCACGGGCTTTCGTCAGCCCTGGTCGTTCCAAGCCTGCGGATGGCCGTCGGCAGGTCAACGACGTACCCGCCACCAGCGTGGCGAATCGCCCCAGCCCCCTGGCCGGAATCCGCCCGGAAAATTTGGCGCCGATTCAAGGGTCGGAGCCATTGGGCGGCCTGCTCGAAGCTTTCGCCGCTGGCGAACTTATCAAGCAACGCACCTGGTCCGCAGAAGATTTCAACGGCTACCACTTCCGCGACCGGAATGGCCTTGAAGTTGATCTGGCCATTGAATACGCCGCTGGCTGCATTTTCTTGCTAGCGGTCAAAGCGTCACAGAGCTACCGGCCAGAACACACGAAAGCCATCCGTACCCTAGGCGCACGTCTCGGATCGCGCTTCTTCGGTGGTGCGGTGCTGGGCCTGACCGAGCAGGGATACCTGCTTGGCGAGAAGATCTACGGGTTGCCGCTCTCGGTCCTCTGGGAGTCCGCCGCACAGTAAAGCCGCACCGGTTGGCCCAGAACCCGTGGATTCGCTGAATTTCCCGTACTATTTAGCCGAGCCAGGGCGAGCCAGGCGATGGCGGAGCGACGCGAGGACGTGCGGGTCGCGCTGAAGGGAATCGAGCCGCAGGGCTTGACAGCAGACGCCGCCGTTGTCACCAGCCGGATCAAAGAAAGTAAC
>JAIRXX010000187.1 GCA_031268065.1 Propionibacteriaceae bacterium | reverse complement strand
GCCGCAGTCGCGCCGCCGTGGTCTTCTATCCAGAGCCATTCGGCATAGGTGGCGAAGCCCTCGGCCAACCAGAGGTCTTTCCAATCCTTGACCGAGACGGAATCCCCGGCCCATTGGTGGGCGAATTCGTGTACCAAAATTGCGTCGTACATATGCCCCGGGGATGAATAGAAAGGCCGCCCGAGGATTTCCAGCGCCCAACCGGCGCCCACATACTTCTGGATGTATCCGGCCCAAGTCGGCTGGTATTCGCCGAAACGTTCCGAACCCCACTGAAGAATCTCCTTGATCACCGCGATCCGCCCAGCTGCTCCTCCGGTCAGCGACGACTCGTCCTGGGGGTCGCCGTATGCGCGGATACTGATGACCTTGGAGCGCTGGACGCCGTTGACATCGGTCCAATTGACGGTGGTGCTGGAGACGTGCTCGTTGAATTCTCCGATGGCGGCCACTGCCAGGAAGCTCGGCGTGGGCATGGATTCCGTCCACACCCACTTGGTTGCGGTGCTCCCGACTGCGGATTTAGCCGACAATTCGCCGATGCCCACCCCCTTGAATTGGTTGGGCACTGTCAGCTGGGTCGTATAAGTTGCCTTGTCGAGCGGGGTGTCGTTGTGCGGGAACCAGGTGATGTTGCCATTCGGCTGGCCAATGCCGACTGCTCCGCCGTCAGCCGGACTGCTGCCGTAGGGCAGTACGGGCATCCAGCCCTCGTCCATCGTGAATCCGGCGACAAAGCGGTATTTCTCCGGCTTGCCCAAGTAGCTGATCGCCACGGTGAAATCGCCTGAGACCGGCGCGGCGGGTGTGATGGAGAGTTTGTGCCGGTCAGCGCTGTCGTTATTCACGCATTGGAAGCTGGCGGGGGCACCGTCAACGGTGACTGCGGTGACGCCCAGCCCCGCTGTGGCCGATCCGTTGCGGCAGATGAAGTCCAAGTCGAAAGCCGCCAACTGTTGGCTTGCCACCGCGTCGATGGTCGTAGTCGCGTCGATCTCCAGGCAGGAGGGCTTGTTCGCAGCGAAGACGCAGGCAAGGTCGATGTCGTAATGCTGGACGTCGTACGCGCCGCTGCCTTGGTTGGGCAGCAAAGAGTCGGCGGCGTAAGGAGCGGCTGCCGCCGGTATGGAACTCAAAGCCGTCATCAACAAAGCTGCGGCTAATGCTCCCACAGCCGGTACGCGGAGCTTCATGGCTCTCCCTTCGGGGGGTCTGGGAACATCCTACTCAAATGTGTACCTGCCGGTACCCCCGGTTTGGGCAGGCCACAAGCTCCCGATTGCGCGCCAACCCGATCCGCGCAGCGGAACCGACTTCCGTCGGGTGCGGCAGGTGAGCGGATGAGGCCCTTGGGGCGGCTACTTCTTGGCGCGTGCTCTGAGCTTGCCGCGCTCGGTGGCAGAGAGCACGGTTTTGCGGATGCGCACCGCAGCCGGGGTGACTTCCAGGCATTCATCGGCGCGGCAGAATTCAAGCGACTGCTCCAAGCTGAGCAGCCGGGGCGGAATCAGCCGCTCCAACTCGTCGCCGGTGGAGGAACGCACGTTGGTCAGCTTCTTTTCCTTGGTGGGATTGACGTCCATGTCTTCCGCACGCGGATTCTCGCCCACAATCATGCCTTCGTAAACCTCGTCGCCGGGGGCCACGAAGAGCACGCCGCGCTCTTGCAGGTTGAACAGGGCGTACGAGGTCACGTTGCCCATCCGGTCGGCCACCAGCGATCCGGTGGAACGGGTGCGAATCTCGCCCGACCACGGCTCGTAGCCCTCGAAAACATGGTGCATGATGCCGGTGCCACGGGTCTCGGTGAGGAATTCGGTGCGGAAGCCGATCAGCCCCCGCGCGGGGATGACGTACTCCACCCGCACCCAGCCGGTGCCGTGGTTGACCATCTGCTCCATGCGGGCACGGCGGGCGCCCATCAGCGAGGTGATGGTGCCAACGTGCTCCTCAGGGATGTCCACGGTCAGCCGCTCGACCGGCTCATGGAGCTTCCCGTCGATCTGGCGGGTGAGCACCTGCGGCTTGCCCACGGTCAGCTCAAAGCCCTCGCGGCGCATCATTTCCACCAGCACCGCCAGCTGCAATTCGCCGCGTCCCTGCACCTCCCAGGTGTCTGGGCGGTCGGTGCCATTCACCCGGATCGACACGTTGCCGACCAATTCGGTGTCGAGGCGCCCTTTGACCAGGCGGGCGGTGAGCAGCTTGCCGGATTTGCCGGACAGCGGGGAAGTGTTGATCCCGATGGTCATTGAGATCGACGGCTCGTCAACCGTGATGAGCGGGAGCGGGCGCGGATCATCGGGATCAGCCAGAGTCTCCCCGATGGTGATTTCCGCGATACCGGCGATGGCAACGATGTCTCCCGGCCCAGCCGACTCGGCGGGAGTCCGGTCCAGCGCCTTGGTGATCAGCAATTCCGAGAGCCGGACATTGGAGACGGTGCCGTCAGCGCGGCACCAGGCTACGGTCTGCCCCCGGTTGATCGTGCCTTCCATGACTCGGCACAGAGCGAGCCTGCCGAGATAGGGGGAGGCGTCCAGGTTGGTCACATGCGCTTGCAGCGGGGCGCCTTCGGTGTAGGTGGGGGCCGGAATGGTCTCGCGGATGAGCTGGAACAACGGCTCCAGATCGGGGGAGTCGGGCATTGTGGCGTCAGCGGGCTGGGCAATTGACGCCCGGCCAGCCTTCGCCGCGCAGTAGACCACCGGAAAGTCCAGCACACTGGATTCGTCCTCTTCGATCAGATCGATGAAGAGCGCGTAAACCTCGTCCAACACCTCCGCTATTCTGGCGTCGGAGCGGTCCACCTTATTGATGACGACGATGATCGGCAGCTTCTTCGCCAGGGCTTTGCGCAATACGAACCGGGTTTGCGGCAACGGGCCTTCCGAGGCGTCCACCAACAGCAGCACGCCGTCCACCATCTCCAGCCCGCGTTCGACTTCGCCGCCGAAATCGGCGTGGCCGGGGGTGTCAACGATATTTATCGTGATGGTCTGCTGGTCCGGGTAGGTGTGGTCCACAGCGGTGTTCTTGGCCAGGATGGTGATGCCCTTCTCCCGCTCCAGGTCCATCGAGTCCATCACCCTGGTGTCTACATCCTGATTTTCCCGGAACGCCCCCGACTGCCACAGCATCGCGTCAACCAGTGTGGTTTTGCCGTGGTCAACGTGGGCGATGATCGCCACATTCCTCAGATCGTCACGAGTTGCCATGATCTCCTTAATCAATTGCGCCGCACGATTGGCCGCGCCGCATGATTCTAGCTTATGGCCAAATTCCCTTAGTTTGATTCGCGTTGTTCGGGGCGGTAGTCGGGGTTGGGTGTGAAGAACGCGGTGACTTGGCCGTCGTCGGCGACTTTCCACAGGCCCCGGATGTGTTCTTTGGGGATTTCTTGGCCTTCTGCCGCCAGGATGTCGGCTTCGGCCACCCAGCCGCCGGGGAACGCCGGGCCTGCTTCGATCACCCGTTGCGGGGGGCGTGCTGGGTCGTCGAATGGGAACCGGGCATCCCTCACCGGCACATAATCGCCCGCCTCTTCATCCCAGACTTGCGAAAATGTGGACACGTTTTGCAGCGCCGCTATGAACCCTGTCGGTCGGGGCACGTCTGGGTCGTATGTGTCGGCGGGGTGTGGCTCCTCGCCGGGGAATTTGATCCGGGCGATCATGAAACTCAGTATGTTCTCTTCCCAAAGGGTGGCAGCTGTCGGCTCGTAGTCCGCTGGGATCAGCATGTCGTCCAAGTCGACCAGAATGTCGAACAGCGCGTGGCGCACGTCCGGGTCAATCTTG
>JAIRXX010000002.1 GCA_031268065.1 Propionibacteriaceae bacterium | reverse complement strand
CTCCCCCGCTCCGACCAATGTGTTCTCGGCGGCGCCGCCCGCCCTGGCTAGGCGCATCACCCTGCGCCAGACAGTGGACCTGGTTCGCTCAACGGTGGACGCGATGGAGACTGAAATCGCCACTTTCCCGCCCGAGGACCAGCCCCCGCTGCAACTGGCGATTCTGCACTACTCCCGCGAAATAGCATTCGCCGCAGCCCAGACCTACGCGCGGGCCGCCGAAGTGCGCGGCGCTTGGGACGCCAGGCTGGAGGCATTGGTGGTGGACGCGGTGATCCGAGGCGATGCCGGGATATCGCTGATGTCGCAGGCGTCTACCCTGGGATGGACCACTCCCGAGGCCATCGCGGTCATCATCGGCGCTGCGCCGAAACGGCCTGGCGAGACGATCGAGCATATCCGCAGGCTGTGCGGCAGGGCGGGCTTGGAAACCCTCGCCGCGCAGCAGGGCGAACGGTTGGTGGCGGTGCTGGGCGGGACCAAGCAGGCGTTGCGGCAACTCGAGGAGACGCTGGCGGGATGCCTGGACGACTTCGGCCCCGGCCATGTGGTGATCGGGTCGGTGGTCTCTTCGCTTGACGACGCCCCACTCAGCGCCCGCAGCGCCCTGTCCGGGATACGCGCCGCAGGCGCCTGGTCGGCGGCCCCAAGGCTGGTGCGCTCTTTTGACCTGCTGCCCGAACGCGCGTTGGCTGGAGACGAGGACGCCCGCCGCAAGCTCTCGGAAAGCCTCTATCTGCCCTTGGTTTCCGTCGGCGGGGAATTGGCGGAGACGCTGACCGAATATCTGGACCACGGCGGCTCCATCGAAGCGACGGCGCGGGCTATGTTCGTCCACGCGAACACTGTCCGCTACCGGCTAAAGCGCATCCAGGAAATCACCGGGCGGTCTCCTGGCGACCCGCGCGATTCTTACGCTTTCCGGCTGGCGCTCACGCTGGGACGGCTGTTCGGCGCACCCGCGCAATGAGCGCGTCCCCGCTAGCCCGCCCACGCCGCCGTAGCACCCAAGGCGTTGTAGGAAATCCACAAAGCCCCGCAATACCTTTCGTGGTGGTCAAGGCCACATCTGGATTGATTTCACGCAACGCTTAGAGGGTGCTTGCAATAGTGGCGCCAGGCCAAGGCGCACAGACCCCAGGATTCCTGATCCCGTGGATCGCCGACGATTCCGTCGGCGCCGAGCTGAATTGGCTGGGTGCGGTTGCCGGACTGGACTTGGCGCATTACGGCTCCCAAGCCGACGCCGACACCATCAAGGACACCGCCATTGCGCAACCGCTGCTGGTCGCGGCGGGATTGTGCGCGCTCAAAGCGCTCTTCGGTGCGGGCAGTCCGGCGGCAGCCGTCGATCTGGCCGCTGGACACAGCGTCGGCGAGATCACCGCCGCCGTGCTCAGCGGGGTGCTTTCCGCTGAGCAGGCGATGGTATTCGTGCGCGAGCGCGGCGAGCAGATGGCGCGGGCGGCAGCCAACCAACCCACGGCGATGACCGCTGTGGTCGGCGGCGAGCCGCAAGCTGTCTTGGACGCCATCGCGGCAGCGGGGTTGACCGCCGCCAACCACAATGGGGCCGGACAGGTGGTTGCCGCAGGCACCCTCGCCCAGCTCGAAGCCCTGTCGGCGAATCCGCCAGCTCGGGCGCGGCTCATCCCGCTCAGCGTGGCCGGCGCCTTCCACACCGAGCACATGGAACCCGCGCTCGCCAAACTCGCCGTATTGGCCAAAGCAATCGGCGCCGCCGATCCGCAGACGAAGCTGCTCAGCAATTTCGACGGCCAGGCAGTGGCGCAAGGACAGGCGTTCCTGGCCAGGCTGGTCAACCAAGTCGCCCAACCGGTGCGTTGGGATCTGTGCCTGCAGACGATGGCTGAACTGGGGGTGACCGGGCTGCTCGAATTGCCCCCGGCAGGCACGCTGGCTGGGATGGCAAAGCGCAATCTGGAAGGCGTTGAGACATTCGCCCTCAACACCCCCGACCAGTTGGACCAGGCCCGCGACTTCATCGCCCGCCACGCCGACGCCAAGTCTGCCGGCGCCAGTGTTGCCAAAGCGGCGCAAAAATCAGGCATGCCCCGCGCCGCGCAGGCCGTGCTGTCCGCGTCCACGTCCCATAGCGGTGCGCCTTACGCCAAGATCATCTCGGTCGGCTCGGCGGTGCCATCACGGGTGTTGGACAACCAATACATGTGCCAATTCATCGATTCCAGCGACGAATGGATCACCAAGCGCACCGGGATCAAGCAGCGCCGTTGGATCGGCGAGGGCGAAGACTTGCGCTCGTTGGCGCTCACCGCCGCCCGCCAAGCCATCGCCAAGTCCGGGCTGGGCCTCAGCGACATTGACGGGCTGATCGTCTCCACCGTCTCCCACTACTACCAGACCCCGGCGTTGGCCCCGCTGTTGGCTGCCGAATTGGGGCTGAGCGACGCGGTGGCCTACGACATTTCCGCCGCCTGCGCCGGATTCTGCTACGGAATCGCCCAGGCCGAGGCATTGGTCCGGGCTGGGCATGTGCGCAACATCGTCGTCATCGGCGCTGAGACGCTGAGCCGGTTGACTGATATCACTGACCGTTCGACCGCCTTCCTCTTCGCTGACGGCGCGGGCGCGGCAGTCGTCGGGCCTGCCCAGGTGAATGGGATCGGACCGGTGGTCTGGGGTTCCGACGGGAGCCAATACGAAGTCATCTGGCAGAGCGCGGATTGGGAGCAGGCGGTGCTGGCAGGCAAGCCGCCGGTGATCGGAATGAACGGCCAAGCCGTGTTCAAGTGGGCCACCTCCTATATCGCCGTCGCCGCCAAACGCGCCTTGGAGGCAGCCGGGATCACCGCCGAAGAACTTGACGTTTTCATCCCCCACCAGGCCAACAATCGGATCACCGACACCATGTTGCGCTATCTGAAACTGCCCGAGCATGTCACTGTGGCCCGTTCCATCACGAAATACGGCAACAACTCGGCGGCGTCCATCCCGATTGCGATGGACGAATTGCTGGCCAGCGGCCAGGCGAAATCAGGGCAGACAGCCCTCATCATCGGGTTTGGGGCTGGGCTGGTCTATGCGGGCCAGGTCGTCACCCTGCCCTGAGAAACTGAATTTGAAACACAAAGGAGAAAAATAATGGCAACAACCGAAGAAATCCGGGAAAAGCTGGCCGAGCTTGTCAACGATGTGGTGGGCACCCCAGCCGAAGACGTTCAGCTTGACAAGTCCTTCGTAGACGACTTAGACGTTGACTCACTGGCGATGGTGGAAATCATCGTCGGTTGCGAAGAGGCATTCGGCATCACCATCCCCGACGAGGAATCAAAGAAATTAATCACGGTGGGAGACGCCGTTGCCTTCATCGAGGCCAACCAGTAAACCATGGCTGTCGTAGTCATCACCGGGATTGGCGCCACCACACCGCTGGGTGGCGATGCGGCTTCCACTTGGGAAGCCATGCTCGCAGGCCGGTCCGGGGTCAGCCTGATAAGCGAAGATTGGGCTGCGGACCTTCCAGTCCGAATCGCCGGCCAAGTCAAGGTCGATCCCAGTGAGCGGATCGACCGGGTTAAGGCCAGGCGGTTGGACCGTTCGACCCAGTTGGCGCTGATCGCCGCCAAGGAAGCCTGGACCGACGCCGGGATGACCTGGGAGGGCAGCGGGGATGTAGATCCGGAACGCTTGCTGGTGTCTATCGCCAGCGGCATCGGCGGGCTGCATTCGCTGCTGGACAATTGGGATGTGCAGAAGGAGAAGGGCCCCAGAAGGGTCAGCCCCTTCACCATCCCGATGCTGATGGCCAATGCCCCGGCGGCGAATGTCGGCTTGGCTGTGGGGGCCAAAGCCGGAGTACATGCCCCCGTCTCGGCGTGCGCTTCCAGCAACGAGGCGATTTCGCTGGCCCTGGACCGGTTGCAACTGGGCCGTTGCGACATCGCCGTAGTGGGCGGCACCGAGTCAACTGTCCACCCGCTGCCCATCGCGGCTTTCGCCCAGATGCAGGCGTTGAGCCGACGCAACGACGAGCCGCAGCGGGCATCCCGCCCCTGGGACCGGGGACGGGACGGCTTCGTGCTGGCAGAAGGCTCAGCGGTGCTCGTAATCGAGACACTGGAACACGCCCTGGCCCGAGGCGCCCACATTTACGGCACGCTGGCCGGTTCCGGCATCACCTCGGATTCCCACGACATTGTGCAGCCGGAGCCTTCCGGCGAGGGCCAAGCCCAGGCTGTCGTCAAGGCGTTGGCCGACGCCGACCTGTCACCAGCCGACATCAAGCACGTCAACGCGCACGGGACGTCCACGCCGCAGGGAGATTTGACCGAGGCGCATTCGATCAGATCGGCTTTCGGCCAGGCGGCGGATTCAGTCGTGGTCACTTCCACCAAGTCGATGACCGGCCATCTGCTCGGCGGCGCGGGCTCGCTGGAGACGTTGGCCTGCGTGTTGGCGCTGCGAGACCGCAAAGTGCCGCCCACCATCAATCTGGAAGACCCCGAACCCGGCCTGCCCATCGACGTGGCGGCGGCGGTCCGCGATTTGCCTGCCGGTGATCTGGCTGCGGTCAACAATTCCTTCGGCTTCGGCGGCCACAACGTCGCCGTAATCGTCACCAACGCCAACTGCTAGCCCCACCCAAAGCCCGCTTTGGCGTTTCAGGCTGGAGCGCGCCGCAGCTGAGGGGCCTGCGGGGCTACTTGAAATGGTCCCAGCCGCCCAGCGGCGTCGGTTCCCGGCCATCCACCAGGACGCGGGGTTCGCCCTCGCTGACTTTGCCGATGGCAAACCACCCCTGCGGCACCCGGTCGGCGGCGATTGTCGCCACCAGCGCGTGGTCGTCTCCCCCGGCGAGAATGAATTGCGCCGGATCGATGCCACCCAGGGCGGCGGCGACCCGTTGCTGGTCCGCGTTGGCCCGAAGCCGCGCGGAGTCCAATTCGAGCTGCACAGCGCTGGCTTGGGCGATATGCCCCAAATCGGCCACCAAGCCGTCAGAGATGTCTATCATCGCCGTGGCGCCAGCTGCTGCGGCCACAGCGCCCTGCCGATAGGGCGGATCGGGGAAACGGTGCGCCCGCACCACTGCGGCGGGCGAACTGAAACCCCGGCGCAGCACCGCCAGCCCGGCTTCGGCCATGCCGAGATTGCCGCAGCAGGCAATCACCTGCCCCGGCAACGCGCCTGCTCTGCCTACTGGGGCGCGGCCTTCCAACTCGCCCAGCACCGTGCAGGTGATGACCACCTCCGAACTGCGTGCCAGATCGCCGCCAACCAAGGCGCATCCGGCGCGTTCGCATTCACTGGCCACCCCCTGTCGGAAGCCGTCGATCCACCCGGTGGTCTCGGAGGCGGGAACGCTGAGCGCGATGACTATGCCGACTGGGTGGGCGCCCATCGCTTCCAGATCGGCCACTGCGGACGCCACCGCCTTGCGCCCCACATCTTCTGCCGCAGACCAGGCCCGTTTGAAATGGACGTTCTCCACCATCGTGTCTGTGGAGACCACGACGTCGCCTGCGATCCGCAACACGGCGGCGTCGTCTCCGGGACCGAGCAGCACTTGGGGATGCGCCGCCAGCCCAGCGGTAAGCCTTTGGATCATCGGATGCTCCCCCACATCGGAGATGGTCTCGGGCATCAACGCAGCCCCAGCGGACGTTCCAGTGCCAATTCGATCAATTCCGCAACGAGGTCGGAATAGGCCAGCCCGGTGGCTTCCCACAGCATCGGGAACATGGAGAGGCTGGTGAACCCAGGCATGGTGTTCAGCTCGTTGACGTAAGCCTTGGCGTCGTCGCAGAGGAAAAGATCGACTCTGGCCAAGCCTTCGACATTCATCACTTTGAAAGTGCGGACGGCCAATTCGCGCAATTCAGCCGTCACCTCGGCGGGGAGTTCGGCGGGTATCGCCAAGCTGACTTGCTCATCGGGCAGGTATTTGGCGTTGAAATCGTAGAAAGAGGCTTTGTCGTGAACGATGATTTCACCCGGCAGCGATGCCTTCGGCGCGCCCCCAGCGCGTCCGCCGAGCACCGCCACCTCTATCTCACGGCAGCCGGTCAAACCTTTCTCCACGATCACTTTCGGATCGTGGAGCTGAGCTGCGGCGACAGCTTCGTCCAAAGCGGAGGGATCACCGACGCGGGAGATGCCGACGCTCGAACCACCGCGAGCGGGCTTCACGAATACCGGATAGCCCAATTCGGCTAGCTGGGCAAGCAGCCGGGGCCGATCTTGCTCCCATTCGGACTTGGAGAAAGCCACCCACGGCCCCACCGGCAATCCGCAAGCGGCCATTGAGCGCTTCATCAAATCTTTGTCCATGCCGATGGCGCTCGCCGCCACGCCAGCGCCGACATAGCGGATGGCGAGCATCTCGAACAGCCCCTGGACCGTCCCATCC
>JAIRXX010000383.1 GCA_031268065.1 Propionibacteriaceae bacterium | reverse complement strand
CCCATTTGCCAGCGAGGCTGTCAGCGTGCGTGGCGAAAACGGCAATGCGGGCTAGGCTATTGAGCCAAGAACCGGAGGGAAGCAGTGACATACATTTGGGCGCATCGGGGGGCGAGCGCTTACGCCCCGGAAAACACCCTGCCAGCATTCGGGCTAGCCATAGCCCAAGGTGCGGAAGGGGTGGAATTCGACGTCCAGCTCAGCGCCGACAATGAAGTGGTGGTAATCCACGACGAGACGCTGGACCGCACCACCGATGGGTCTGGATTTGTGAAGGACCACGATCTGAACGCGCTGAAACGGCTCAATGCGAACGCCGGGCGCAGCGGAGCAACCGCGCGAATCCCGACGCTGGCTGAGGTGTTGGACTTGTTCGCCCCCACGGCGATGCACATCAACATCGAGCTGAAAACATCTATCGTCGGCTATCCGGGCATTGAGAAATTGGTGCTGGAGCAGGTCGCCGCTTTCGGGCTGGCCGAGCGGGTGGTCCTTTCCTCTTTCAACCACTACACCCTGCATCGGTTGCAGCTATTGGGCGCGGGAGCTGAGATTGCGGCTCTGTTCACCGATCCCCTCTACCAACCCTGGAAATACGCCAAAGACATCGGCGCGACAGCCATCCATCCCGACGTGAGCCACGTCACTTCGCGGGCATTCGTGGCGGCATCCCACGCCGCTGGAATCAAAGTGCGGCCCTGGGTGGCCGATACGGCGGCGGACTTGGGCCGGATGATCAGCTGGGGGGTGGACGCGCTCTTCACCGACGTCCCGGATATCGCCCTGGCGGTGAAAGCCGAACACCTGGGTTAATGCTCAGGGTTGACAAATAGGAACTGGGCTTTGCGCTCCAGCTCTTTCAACAGCGCGGGGGCCAGTGTGCGAACGTAGGTTCGGGTCAAGTGGTCGTCATCCCAATAGACCAAGACATTGCCGATTATGGGGATGCAGATGGCGCCCGGGCAGATTTGCGGTGTCAGATCTAGGGCCGCGACAGTTTTGGGCATTTCCGGCAATTGGGTGAGCGGGTTGATGTCGCGCAGCGCGAAGTCTTGGCGCATCGCGCAGTCCAACGGATCAACGGCGGCTTCGACGCATTCCGGGCGCGAAGTTTCGTAGCGCGGGATGTCCCGGATCGCCAACACGGCGATTCCCGCGTCAGTCAGACGTTGCCAGCCCATGACCGATGGCGGGTAGAGCGTTTCCAGCTGGCCCACAGCGGTATTCGTGCCCAGGGTAAACACCGCGTCTGGGCGCAGGGCGAGGATTTCATCTTCAGCGGATTCGTTCCAATCGATGCACGACTGGTTGGAGAGCGCGTCCGGCATCACCGGGGCGGACTTGCCGAAGTAGAGGCAGCCCGCCTTTACGATTGCGGTGAACGACCAGCCCAGCTTCTTGCCGAGTTGTTCTAACGCGGGCATCCACTGCAGCGTGTGCGAGCCGCCAGTGACCACGATCAGCCGTTGTGGCCGGACGGTTTCGCCCACCGGGTCGCAGATTCGCACATCGCTGAACTCGGGGGAATCCACATGCTCCTGCATACAGCCAGAGCTGAATTGCTCTGGCCGGTCCTGATCTGCCACCAGGGTGCTGGGGACGAACGCCAGCTCCGGGCCGAGTTGCCCGTCCGAGTATCCCGGATCGAGCGCCATCGCTCCGGGATACTGCTCCGAATGGATGGCTTGGGTCAATTCCTGCTCGATGCGCGATTGCTGCGCGGCGTTCGCACCCACCAGCGAGAGTGAGCATGACATCGCTATAGCGAGCGTGGAAGCCAGCGCCCGCCACGGATTTACGCCTCGCACCCAGCTCATCACCGGGGTGGCGACCAGGCGATTGGTGATCCACGCCATGATTAATGCGGCGGCCAAGATCGCGGACGCCGTACCGATGTCAAGCTGGTGCCAGCCGAATACCCGCATTGCGATGACCGCGAGCGGCCAATGCCACAGGTAGAGCGGATACGAGATGTCGGCAATCCGGTGCAAGATCGAACAGTTGAGCACCACGGCGGCTGAGCCGCGCCCCGCGCCGCTGCTGTACAAGACCAGCAATGCCCCGCAGACCGGCCATAATGCGGCAATGCCGGGGAATAGCCGCGCCCCGTCGAAAAGGAATCCGCTGCTGACGACGAGCGCCAGTCCCAGCCATCCGAGGAATGGTTTTGCCCGCTGTGCGTCCGGCAACCGGCCCCAAACCAGCGCCAACGCCGCCCCGGCTCCGAGTTCCCACCATCTGCTAGCGGTGTGGAAGTAGGCGACAATCTGATCCTGCGTACCCAGCCAGCAGGCATAGCCCAGCGATGCCAGGCTGGTGGCGATGGTGAAACCGAGCAGCGCATTGAGCGGACCCAGCCAGCTGCCCAACCGGCCCAACCGGAGCGACTGAAGCGACTGAAGCGACTGGAGCGGTTTGGCGATGTGCCGGGCAAGGAAGACCACGGCGAGGATGATGAAGGGCCAGACCAGGTAGAACTGCCCTTGAATCGCCAGCGACCAGAAATGCTGCACCGGGCTGGTGTCGCCCCCAGCTGCCGCATAGTCGGCGTGGGTCCAGATCAACTGCCAATTCTCGGCGAAGAGGGTACAGGCCAGCAATTGGTGCAAGATGGCATTCCAGTGGTT
>JAIRXX010000374.1 GCA_031268065.1 Propionibacteriaceae bacterium | reverse complement strand
ATGTCTCCAGCATCGGGGCAGCAGCGGATCAATGAGTTGTTCCGCCGAGTGACCAATCGACGCATCAGCCGTGGCGTGGTCGCCACTGTTGCCCAGCAGAAGGACTACATGAAACGAGTGCGTGAGAACGGCGGAGCACGCTCCGCGCTCGCCTCCGCAGGCTACATCATCCTTGGCGGCGACTATGGGTCGCATCGGGCTGTTGCGGATGCGCTTGGGATCGATGCGCCTGGGGAAGGCGAGTTTGCGAGCGTTCAAGTGGTACCCGCGACGGCTGGGGAATCAGGCGCAGCTTTGTTGGACGGGTCTTGGTGGCGAGCTGCGCGGCCTGGCGAAGCAGTGACGGAGCATGCGCCGCTGCTCCCGAAGACAAAGAGAGCAGGCTAGACGGCTTGGCCGTACGTTCCGGTGCTCGCTTCCAGCCCACGCAAAGGCTGTTTTTTTTGCGGTGTACCAGTGCCCGCGAGGGCAGCCTGGATGGCGTTTCCGACCTGGAAAGCTACCGGCGGCGGAAAAGCGTTGCCTATCTGCCGGTAGACCGAAGTTTTCCGACCGGCGAATTGCCATTCAGGGCTGAAGCCCTGAATGCGAGCCACCATCGGGTTGGTCAACTTCGGTAAGAATTCCTCAGGAGCTTCCGCAGCGGGGGCAGCGTCTGCCACACCGCGCCCGTCAACGCCCAATTCAAGCCACGCCTTGCGGGAACGGGTCGGGCCGAGATCGGCACCGCCGTGTTTCTTGGAGCCACCAACGATGGTAGGAGCAATGCCATTGGCCTTATCTGCCCATCGGTCTGCGCCCGGCCATCGGTTTGCCGACATCTGGCAGCGCAGCGTCTGCCCGACGGTGGGTGGCGCCCCAATAGCCTCCGGCCACTCGAAATGCGCGAAGGCGCGTGGCTTCAGAGCTACCAAGATGAAACGGGGCCGAAGCTGCGGCACGCCGTACCAGCTTGCGTGAAGCAGCTTCCAGTCAGTCTCGTAGCCCATTGAGTGCAGGATGCGCAGGATAGATGCGCGGTAAGTGTCAAACCGGGGCGAAGCCAGACCTTTGACGTTTTCCAGCATGACAGCCTCCGGGCGGGTCTGGCGGACCAATTCCATCGCCCTCGGGAACAAGTCACGCTCATCGTCAGGCCCCAATTGCTTGCCGGCGATGCTAAACGGCGGGCAAGGCACACCGCCTGCCAGCATCGTCACTCCGCGATAGCCGGAAGCGTCAAACTCCCGCACGTCCGCTTCGGCCACTTCCCAGCCAGGTCGATTGAGCCGGAGAGTGGCGGCTGCGTCGGAGTCAATTTCTACCGCGCAGACGTGCTTGAAACCAGCCGATTCAAGACCGGACGACTGTCCGCCGGCACCGGCGCAAATCTCCAGAACCGTCGTCTCGCCGTGTGCCATGTCCATATCTTCTCAGATCAACGCAGGGTACAGCTGTTCTGAATCCCTGGTGTCCTAAAGAGTAGACCCCGGCACAGACGTTTCCGGGCGGACTGCCGCCACCACCCGTTCCGCCGCCGACTCAGCGTCCTCTTAGTCAGCCCCGTCGCAGACGAAGACGCAACCGAACAAATCACCTACTTGCCCGAAGGCCGCTGGCCAAAACTCTCCCTCTTCTTCGCCCAGACGAACTGACCGGTGGACCGGGTGGAATGCGTCAGCCCGCCTCAAGCCAGCTTGTACCGGAAAGAGCGTCCGTCGGCTCGTTCGGCTGTGACAGACCTAGCGGCGACGAGCGTGGCTAGGGCGTATTTGACTTGACGTGTCGTTAGCCCCGTGGCTTGTTGGAGCTGTCTCGACGTGGCAGACTCTGTCGCATTCAAGGCTGCCGTCACCCGCGCCGTCTGGTCTTTTAGGGAGTTGCGCGGCGCTGGGCTGCGCGGCGCTCCATCAGGGTCCGCAAGTCGTAAGAGTTTCGCGGTGAACCGGATGCCTTGGTCAATGAACACGGGCGGGGGCATCCCCGCTGCCACAGCGGCACGCCGGATGGCGGGGATGCCCGTGCCCAGCCGTTCAATGACACGGGTTCCGTCGGAAGTCTCCACATATTGCAGAATTTCGGCGAGGCGGGAGTTCCGCAGGTGCGATGGGGTGAGGCCAAGCGCTTCCACATGCAGGCCGTACAAACCGCCTGGATTGCTGATCAATAGTTGTCGCGTATCGACCTTCAGTGTGATGGGGGCACCCAGTGCGTATGGGCCGAGATCGCGGTGGACCAACGCATTCGCGACGAGTTCACGCACAGCCAACTGCGGAAAGGCAGGCCGGGACACGACTCTGCCTGCCTCGGGGTCTTCTACGACCGCAGTCGGGGTATTCCGCCGCACCCACGCCTCCACATCGCCGAGCATCCTCGGCACCGAACCGGTGAAGCTAGCGAGATCGAGGGCGCGCAAAGTCCCATGAGCATCAGCGGCGGGCAACAGGCTCGCTTGGATGCCCAGGTTGGGGATGAACTGCTGTGGATAGACGCCCAGGGCAAGCAGTCCGGCGAGCGTGGGTGTCCCGTCTGGAGTGACCACTCCAGTGCGAATCAGGATCTCGTTATCTGATGCGTCGGCCAGCGCCGACGAAGTGGCTCGCCGCCTGGCCGCATAATGTGAAACAGCTATCGCATCAAGGTCCGCGTCGAGCGTCGCTCCCGTGACACTGGCTTCATCAAAGACTGGCTGGCGCCGCTGCGCGACGAACGCTTGTTCTTCCTGGTGTGACAACGGGTAGTCACCGCCGTATTGCCTGAGATAAGCCAGCCCCGACCGTCTAACCTTGACCGGCTTTGAGTCAGGATCAGTCTCCGGCACGTCCACCACCACGACCTTGCCACCGTCGACTTCTTCCAACGCTACGCTGACTGTGATCGGCGGCTCCAGCGCGTTTCGGGCCAGTGATGCCACAGCCTTCTGACAAGCTGCCACGTCGTACACCCCAGTGATGGCGAAGCCGTCCTGTTCGTCCACTCCGAATACCACCGTCCCGCCACCGGGTGTGTTAGCGAAAGCGGACAACGTCTCTGCCACGGTCTCCGGGAACCCACTCGCAGCGCGCTTCGCCTCGAAGCGGGCGTTGTCACTGCCCTCACGCCTTAACACAGCCACGATCTCTTCTACATTCACGGGTATTAGCCTAACTAAAACCGGACAAAATGGACATAAATCGGACAAAACGCGGACAATTGGCCAATTCATGGCCGCTCAAAGGGCACCCGCAGATCGGAACCCTGCGGGGGGACACGTTACGACATGCCGATAGAACGTTGCTTCCTGCTGCCGATGCTGGCTGGCGCACTGCGGAACCCGCGCTCTAGCTGACAGCCAAGCCCAGGCATGCACCTCCGTCGCGCTGACGCAGTGCCGGGACAGCTGATACTCCCCCGCTGACGTCCTCGTTGGCAAGCAGGCTTCCAGCATGGCATGGCTACCTGGAATCCTGTGCAAACCCTCGGAAATCTGGTTTACCGGCAGCCAACCGCGTTTACCGCGTCGGTCGATGCAGACGGCTTTCCGAACTATTGCCGTGGGGTTATGCCCGCATGCTCCGCGACTGCCTCTGTGCCGGTAGACCCCGGCACAGACGTTTCCGGGCGGACTGCCGCCACCACCCGTTCCGCCACCGACTCAGCGTCCTCGTGGGACCAGAACCGAAGCACCGTCCACCCAGCTTCCGAGAGCGTGCTGTTCACCAGCTCGTCACGCTCCACATTGTGGACGATCTTGGCTTCCCAATAGTCCGTGTTGGTGGCAGGGCGGCGGTAATGCTCCGCGCAGGCGTGCCAGAAGCAGCCATCGATGAACACCGCCACCTGCTGACGTGGAAACACAATGTCAGCGGTAGCCCGAAACTTGGGCAACGGGCGGTGTGCAACCCGGTAGCGCAGCCCCAACCTGTGCAGCAGGCGGCGCACAGCCAACTCTGGCTTTGTGTCCCGGCTGCGGTTGCCCATCATTGAGCGCCGCACAGCTTCCGAGGACGCCCAAGACGTGCTCTGGTCACCTTTCCCAGCCATAGGCCCCACGCTACTCCAGGCTTGCGCCCCAGAGCCATCACCCATCTTGCTGCCGAGAATTCAGTTGTCCGGAAATCCCGAACAGCCCCCGCAAACGGCAAGTCGTAAAGATTTCTCACAAGTTCGCCAAGAGAGTGCGCAGCGTGCGACGCAGCCTCGCTTGCCACAACTTGGTCATGGCTTTCCTGGACATCGCTGAGTTGTGAGCCAGCCGTCGCCAAAGCCCAAAGCAAATACGCCGTACCGAGCCAAGGAACCCGAGGAAATCTCAATGGTAGAACGCGGCTACCTCGACCACCTGCTCGCCGCCCAGAAGAAGTTGGAAAGCAGACACGACGAGTGAAAACTTCGGATGTAGGGTTGGGGAATGGTGCGGTCCTTGGATGATCTGATGGACGTTGCTGATCCTTTTGAGCCAGTGTTCCGCGCCCAGATCGCCAACGCGGAGAACGACATCCGGGTATTGCCCGCCGATCCGGCGGCTGGCGGTCGCGTCTTGTATCGGCTCCAGGTGACGGCCCGTTCCAGCGCGAGCGGGACGATCCTTTGCGGGGGCGGCCTGCTGGTGGATCACGGATGGTTGCGGGTCTTCGGCGTGGGCGTGCCAGCCTGGTGCTGCACAGCCCCGCTGGAGTGGCCAAAGGCGTCCGGATGATCTTCGCCAAGGAACGCGACTTGCGCCTAGTCACCATTCGGCGGGGCGGAACCCTCACCGACGCCGACCACAGATTGCTGGCGTTGTGGGCGGCCGACTGCGCCGAGCACGTCCTCCGCTTCTT
>JAIRXX010000248.1 GCA_031268065.1 Propionibacteriaceae bacterium | reverse complement strand
TCCAGTGGCCGCGCCCGACTCGAAAGAGAATTCCTGGTCCCTGGCGAAGGTCTGATAGGCGTTTACATTGTCGATGACCGGCTGCTTCAGCCTGACGATGTACTCCCCGGTCGCGTCGTTCACCAAGGCCGAGTACTTGCCTTCGCTGTCGGTCACCAGGTCGCCGCGCTTGACCCACACCGGCTCCGCCGCCGTGCCCGTGTTGTGGTAAATCTCGATGCCCATGCCTTCAAGGTCGTCATCGACGCCCCGCACGTACTTTCCGTCACCGTCGAGGTCGTTGTAAACCCGTCCCTCGATCACCGGCGCGGTCTGGGCGCTCGCCAAGTCGTGCGGCAGGTTGCGGGCGGCGGCCGTGGCGGGCTGGCCGACGTTGGTCACTGCGCCGGAAAGGGTGTCCCAGCGGTAGAAATAGGCGTTTGCGTCTACGGTGTAGAGGTCTCCGTCCTGGAAGGCCATGCCGTACTTCGCGCTATTCGTCGCGTTCTGCTGGAATGCCCGCACCAGCCGGTAGGTCCAGGTTCCCGCCGTCGGCTCGCCGGTGTCCGGGTCTTGCGGCACGTCCAGCCGCACCAAGGCGTGGTGGGTGGCGTCGCTGCGGAGCAGGATGTAGAAGTTGCCGTTGGCGTCGATGGCCATGTCGGAAGAAACCGACCAACTCGTGCTTTGGTACGCCTGCCCGGTCGCAAGCTGCCACTGGTCGTTCAGATTTTGGCCGTCGGCGCCTTGGATCACAGCGGTGGCCGCGACACAAGTCACCTTCGGGGAGTCGCTCGGCAGGCCGAACCGGTAGATCGCCGTCCGCATATTCCAAGACTGGTCCGCCCCGCTGACGGCGAACAGGTAGTCCTCGTTGACCGAGTACATGTAGCCGTTCTTCTGGTCGATCTCGCCGGAGTAGCGCTCGCCCGTCCGGCAGGCGCGGATCATGTCCGCATCGGCAAAGTCCGGCACCGCTGTCATCGTGGAGCGGATGGGTCCGTATTGGTAAGCGTTGAGCTTCGCGTCCTCGCTCTTGAACACTTGGATCTGGGAAGTCCAGTTGTCGCTGCTCTCGTAAGGCTCGGCAATGGTGACCATGTGCAGCGAGGTGTCGGCGCCGCCGCTCGCCTCCTTGAAGATCGGCCCGACGGCGATGGTGTAATAGTCGTTGGTGTTCCCCGCTGTGCCCCCAGTCGTGCCGCCGGCGGTGAACCGCTGCAAGAGCGCCGGGCCGACGCTGCTGCCCAGCTCGCGCGGGTTGGACACCGAATAGTAGCCGTCGCCGCCAGGCTTGAGCCATAACTGGTCTGAGGTGAAGGTGCCGTCGAAGCCGTTGCTCCAGGTCGTCGCCTGGGCAAGCGGGGGATTGCCCCAATTCTGGACTAAGGTCAGCCCGCTGAAAACCACCGCGCCGACAGCCAGCAGCGTTACCGCCTTGACCAAAGCTGGCCGCCTGCGCCGAAGCGCGCCGATACCGGCGTTCCCGAGCGCGCGGATATTTGCTGGCCGAGCCGAGTTTTCCACTCGGGATTCCCGCAAAGCATCGCTGTGGGAACGGTTGGCCAAGGTGGGCAGGGAGTTTGCCGCTTGCGAACGATTCGCGTCCATCGGACGAAGTACCTTCCGTCAGGGGGACCGCTGTCGGTACTGGCAGCGGCGGATGGCAGGTCGCCCTTGCAATGTTAGCGGGAACGCCAGTTCCCCGCACACGCTCATCCGAACGCTGGGACGAGCGGGGCGTAAAACTTGGTTGGCCAGCGCCCAAGCGGCAGCGCGGCTGCCGCAATCAGTGTCTCCTTGACAAGATGGCGTGAAGAGGTGCAGCTTGCTGCGCTATTTTTGTAGGTAGAGCACTATGGCTATGCAGGTGCAAAGTATGCTTCGCGGCAGGCGAAGCGGCAAGGAGAATTATGTCCGCTCAAACGCATGAGATCAGCTCTAACACGCCCGCTGGAGTTCCCGACGATCTGCTCACCTGGGTGAACGGCGTGGCCGAGTTGACCAAGCCAGACTCCATCTACTGGTGCGACGGGTCGCTGGCTGAGCGCGACCGCCTCTACCAGGAGATGGTCGACTCCGGGACACTGATCAAGCTCAATTCCACCAAGCGCCCGAACAGCTACCTGGCCCGCTCGGCGCCCTCGGACGTGGCCAGAGTGGAGGCGCGCACCTTCATCTGCTCCCAAAATCCCGAAGACGCCGGACCCACGAACAACTGGGCCGATCCGGTCGAGATGAAAGACACCCTTGCCAAGCTGTTCGACGGCTCAATGCGCGGGCGCACGCTGTACGTCGTGCCGTTCTCGATGGGTCCGTTGGGCGGCGACATCTCCAAACTCGGCATCGAGATCACCGACTCCCCCTATGTCGTGGTGAACATGCGGATAATGACCCGGATGGGCGCTGCCGCCCTGGACGCCATCAAGAAGGGCGAGTACTGGGTGCCGGCGGTTCATTCGGTCGGCTATCCGCTGCGCGACGCCGAGGGCCACGACCGCCCCGATCTGGTCTGGCCGTGCAGCGAAGACAAATACATCACGCATTTCCCCGAGACGCGCGAGATTTGGTCCTACGGCTCCGGCTACGGCGGCAACGCGCTGCTGGGCAAGAAGTGTTACGCGCTGCGCATCGCAAGCGTGTTGGCCAGGGACGAGGGCTGGCTGGCCGAGCATATGCTCATCCTCAAGATCACCAGCCCCAAGGGCCAGGTTTACCATCTCAGCGCCGCTTTCCCGTCCGCCTGCGGCAAGACGAATCTGGCCATGCTGCGCCCGACGATCCCCGGCTGGAAAGTGGAGACCATCGGAGACGACATCGCCTGGATGCGTCCGGGCAAGGATGGGCGGCTCTACGCGATCAACCCCGAATCGGGCTTCTTCGGCGTGGCGCCGGGCACTTCCACCAAGACCAATCCGACGGCGCTGGCGGCGCTCGACCATGACACCATCTTCACCAACGTGGCGTTGACCGACGATGGCGACATCTGGTGGGAGGGCATGACCGACGAGCCTCCGGCCCACCTGATCGACTGGGAGGGCAACGAGTGGACCCCCGATTCGGGCAGGGTGGCAGCGCATCCAAACAGCCGCTTCACCGTGCGGGCCGACCAGGCCTCGTCCATCGCGCCCGAGTGGGAAGACCCCGCTGGCGTGCCGGTGGACGTGATCCTCTTCGGCGGGCGGCGGGCCAGCAACGTCCCGCTGATCAGCGAGTCCTACGACTGGGAGCACGGCGTCTTCGTTGGCGCCACCGTCTCTTCCGAGCAGACCGCCGCAGCTGAGGGCGCCGTTGGCGCTCTGCGCCGCGACCCCTTCGCCATGCTGCCCTTCTGCGGCTACAACATGGCCGACTACTGGGCGCACTGGCTGAAGATGGGCAAAGTCCTCGGCGACTCGGCCCCGCGCATCTTCCAGGTCAACTGGTTCCGCAAGAGCGAGGACGGCAAGTACCTCTGGCCGGGCTTCGGAGACAACTCCCGCCCGATCGAGTGGGCGCTGCGCCGGGTGGCCGGAGAGGTTGAGGCCGACGACGCGATTTCCGGACGGCTGCCGAAGCCTGGCGACCTGAACGTTGACGGGCTGGAGATCAGCGAAGACGAGTTGACCGCGCTCTTCGCCCTCGACTCGGACGCTTGGGCCAAGGAAGCCGACCTCACCGAGGAATACTTCGCCCAATTCGGACGCAAGCTGCCAACGGAGCTGACCGACCAGCTCTCCTCGCTGCGCGACCGGATCGCCAAGGCTTGGTGAACTCCCGCTGCCAAAGGCGGGTCGGCCAAGCCCGGCCCGCCGGACGGCGTTAAGTCAGCTCGTTAAGTCAGCTCTTGGCTTTCGCCTTCGGCTTGACCCCGGATGAGTAGTTGGCCCCCGGCTTGGGTGTCTTGCCCACCAGCTCGGGAATCGAAACGAAGGCGTAGCCTTTGGCGCGCAACTTGTCGATGATGATCGGGTAGGCCTCCAGCGTAGACGGGTAGAGGCCGTGGGTGAGGACGATGGAACCCGGCTTGACGCCGCTGAGCACCCGCTTCACAACGGTGTTGGCGTCTTTGTCTTTCCAATCGTTCGGATCGACGTTCCACAGCACTTGGGCCATGCCCAACTCTTTGCCGACCTTGCGGATGGTGGCATTCGTCTGCCCGTAGGGCGGGCGGAACAGCGTCGGCTGCTGCCCGGTTTGCTGCTTCACCAGCTTGTTGGTGCGCTGCAACTGGCTGCGAATCTGATCCGCGCTCATCTTCCAGAATTGCGGATGGCTGTAGGAATGGTTTTGCACCGAGTGCCCCTCCGCGCCCATCCGCTTCACCGCTTTCGGGTACTGCTTGACCCGGCTCCCCATCACGAAGAAGGTCGCTTTGACGTCCTTCGCCGCCAGAATGTCCAGCACCTTGTCAGACAGCGGCGACGGACCGTCATCGATGGTCAGCGCCACACATTTCTGCTTCTTGCAGTTGACTTTCGCCGGAGCTTCCGGAGCCGCAGACGGGGTAACGCTCGGCGTTGGCTCCGTCGGCGTTGGCTCCGTCGGAACAACATCGGCCGGAGGCGGAGTCGGTGTGACGAGATCGATGCTGGCAGGTGGCAAAGTTGTCGCCGACGGTACTTCGCCTATCGTTTCCGGTGGGGTGAAGGCACACCCAACCGTCAAAGAAACGATGCATACTCCCACTACAGCTAGCTTTTTCACGAACCACCCCTCCCGGCGAAACTCCCCCAGTTTCACCACCTTTTAGAAGGCTAGCGCGTGATCGCCGTTGTAAAAACTACATTTGGCTAAGACTTTCCTCAGGTCTGAATTTCAGCTCAGCCTTGCACGCCGCACTGTTCGGCAATGATCCGGGCGATCTCGCGGGCGGCGTTCGGACGGGCGAGGCTGAGGCTGGCCGCCGCCGCCGCGCTGATGGCTTCGGGGTTCTCCAGCCAGGTGCGCAGCGCGTCAACGACTTCGCGCGGCCTGGGCGCCCACACCCCGGCGTTGTTCTCCAGCACGTATTCGACATTGCCGTCCTCTTGCCCGGTCACCTTGGAATAGAGGATGAGCGGCAGCCCCTTGATGAAGCCCTCGCTGATCGTGCCCGGACCGGCCTTGGTGATCAACATGTCCGCGCCAGCCATAAAGGACGGCATCTCGCGGGTGAAGCCGTAGATATGCGCCGGAATGTTCCATTCCAACGCCTCCAAGCTGGCTTTCAATTCCTCGTTCCGCCCGCAGATGACCGCCAATTGCAGCGGCAGCCGGGCATCGTTGATGGCCTTCGCCACCCGCTTCAACGGCCCCATCCCGTCGCCGCCGCCGATCAGCAGCGCCGCTGGGAGATTCTCGTCCCAGTGCTGCTCCGCCCGCCAGGCCTGCCGGTCAATCTGGCTGGCGGCGAAACGGTCCGCCACCGGCAGTCCGACCACGCGCAGATTGCCCGCCGGGATTCCGAAGTGGATGGCGCGCTCCTTGGCCCAACTGGTGGGCACGACGATCAGATCGGCACGCCGGTCGAACCAGAAGGCGTGGGTGGAGACCATATCGGTGACCACTGTGATAAACGGCAGCGGATGCTTCCGCATCGCCCTGGGCAGAGTGCTGTTCACCAGCGGATGGACCGAGATGATCAGCTCGGCGGGATTGTCGGCCAGCAACCGGCGCACCCCCCGGCGCAGGTATGGGTACTGCAATCCGGTCAGCGCCCGCGCCCGCCCGCGCCCGTCTGAGGTGCGGTAGGCCAGCCCCCACATGCCGACCTTGGTCATCGGCGGGTAGATTTCCGGGGCGAACCGCCAGGGCGCCGGATAGTAGTCGCGGAAAAAATCGACCATCTTGCAATCGAAGACGCCGGGGAATTCCAACTCCAGAGCTTCGATCATCGCCTCGGTGGCGGCCCGGTGCCCGCCACCGGTGTCCGAGAAGAGAAACAGCAGCCGCCGCTTCGCCTGCGTTGGCTCTTCGTCCATCTGCCACCCCCAGTTATTTTATGGTGACTACTTTATGGTGACCTTGGAATCGTGTTGCGGCATGTCCACCCAAATCGAGCCGGTAGCCATCTTCAGCGGTGTGCCATCGTCCAAGGTGAAGACGAACGGCTCGTTGACCTTGCCCTTCGTCCAAGTTCCGGTGACGTATTTGCCCTCGTGGAAGTAGATGAATTTGTCCGCGCCATTGACTATCGAATAGATCGGCTCTTTGTGCCCGGAGTATCCCTTGAGCACGCCCATCTTCCATTGGCAGAACAGGACCATCACATTGGCCGGCGCCACCCGCTTGCCGTTGCGCACGGTGTATTTCATCCACTTCTTGCCCACCTTCTCCTGGAAGCGGATGGAAACCGGCCAGTTGTTCTTCTTGGCGTCGAATGCGTAGCGGTGGTCTTCCTTGCCGTCGCCGCCGGGCGCCGCCCCGCCCTTGTGGGTCAGGGTGACTTGGGTGGCCGGGATGCCATTGGCGGTGGACGGCTCCTCGCCGGGGGCGGCGTAGGGGAAATAGACCGGCGGGATGGCATTTTTGGCCAGCGTGGCCCGCTTGGAGAGGTTCTTCGGATAGGCGATGATCCGCTTGTCTTCTTTGTCGCCGCCCTTCCACCAGCCATAGATGATCTTGTACGCCCAACGGTCGGAACGGTCGCCGTACTTCTCCCGCAACTCGATGTACTTCTTGTTCTTCTTCACATATTTGATCACCCAAGCCACCGCGCCAGCGCAGGCCAGGATTGGCTTGATCGGGGCGAGCAGGCCCACGTCCACCGGGCGGGTGGAGCGCACCGGGTTCGCCCCCTCGTCGGGGAATTTGCTGTGGAAGATCGCGCAGAGCCGGGTGATGTCGTAGGACTTCCCCTGCGACTCCCAGAAAACGATGTCGGCCTTGTCCACGCCGCTCTGCGGGAAAGAACGCTTCTCCACCGGCACTTTCACCGCGACAGCCTGATGGGCGGCTTTCTTCTCCTCGCCGTCCTTCAGCGGCACGCCGGTCAGCGGCCAGCGCGGGGTGGTGTCGATGGTCGGAGTGGGCGTTGGGGTCGGCGTGGGCGAGTTGGGAACCAAAGGTTCGGGCGTGGTCGGGGGGCTGACCAGCGGAGGCGTCTGCGTGCATCCGGCAACGGCCAACGCGGCCATCCCGGCGAGCGCGCTACGTCTGTCTATTAGCCTCATACAACTCCCATTCGCAGATTCCGGCTAGTCAAGCACTAACCAATCGTAAAGCCCCAGCAGAAATTTTGGGAATCCCAAGACGGCGCTCCCACGTAAGCCGGGCTGAAACCCAAGCTGCGGGGGAGAAAGCTGGGCCGACAAGGGCTTTGCCAGGCCAGCTGTTGGCCCAGCTCGTTTTGCCCCCAGCGCTCTGGCGCGGATTGTTAGACTGCTTCCATGACGCAACCTCCCGACCCTGGGCCGCAACCAGGGTGGCCACCTCCCGCCCAAGGTTTCGACGGGCAAAACCAACACCTGGCCCAGCCCTACCCCTCACAGCCCTATTCGGGACAGCCTTATCCGGGTCAGCCGCCGGTCGGGCAGCCTTACCCAGCCCAGCCCTATCCAGCCCAGCCTTACCCAGGTCAGCCTTACCCAGGGCAGCCGCCGGTCGGGCAGCCTAACCCTGCCCAGCCTTATCCAGGCCAGCCCTACCCGCCCACCCAGGCTTACCCGGTTCCGCTCGGGATTGG
>JAIRXX010000240.1 GCA_031268065.1 Propionibacteriaceae bacterium | reverse complement strand
CAGACAGTGATCTTGGACCCAGACGACATCTTGTGGGAGACCGTCAGGTACGTCGTCGATTCGGCGCCGCCGATGGAACCGCACATCGGCTTCCGAGTGCTGCTCGCATTCGCGCTCTGGGCGCTCTACTTGGTCTTGGAGATCCTGGTCATCGGCTTCAACCAGGTCTGCTGGGCCTTCCCGATGCTCTTTGTGCCCTATCTGGTCGCCGCACTGGGGATGTTGGATGATGTCGAATGGAGCTACAGCTGCTTCGGGGCGGTCGCATTCCTGCTGCTCCTGGTCGGATCGGCCAAGGCCGAAAACCCCGCCGTCGGACTGGCTGGGCTGTTGGGAAGCGCCGGAGCCGCCGGAGTGCTCTGCTTGGCAGGTTCGATCGGGCTAGGTTCGCTGCTTCCCACCAACTGGTCGCTGTTCTCCTTGAACTCAGCCTCCCCGGGCGCGGTGGTGTTGGCCAACCCGAGCGTGGACATCATCCGGAATTTGCGCCAAAGCGAAGCCAAACCGGTGCTGAAGTATTCCTACGCCACGCCACAGGGATATGGGACTTATCTGCGCCTCGCCGCGCTGCCGGTGTTGTCCACCAGCGGCTTCAGCATGTCCCGCACCGACCTCGACCACACCGACCACGACCTGCCGCTCCCAACGTCCATCCCGGAACAGCCAGCAGTGGACATATCAGTCGAAGTCGACAATTTCGCCAGCCAATATCTGCCGCTGCCCTGGGGGGCGAGCAGTTTCAGCGCCTCCGGCAGTTGGGGGTACGACGCCATGAACAGCGCGTTGGTGTCGCTGGACGAAGACGCTGGCCGGGCGACTGCGGGGCTGGCATACCAGCTCAGCGCATACCAACAGCCTTGGACCGACAGCGATATCGCCGAGCACCAGGCGGGGATGTCGCCAGAAGGCCAGCTAACCACCGAATTGCCCGTCTTCCTATCCAGCGACGTATCCGAGCTGGCGACTGATTTCACCGGCGGCGGTCAGACCGCCGGCCAAGTCGCACTTGCCATGCGCGATTGGCTCCGCTCCAGCGAATTCCGCTATTCGACCGGACTGCGGCCCGGAACGCCGCTGGGCACCATTGAAGATTTCCTCCTCGTCTCCCGAACCGGCTACTGCGAGCAATTCGCCGCGTCTTTGGCGATTATGGCCCGCATAGTCGGCATACCCTCGCGGGTCGTTGTGGGCTTCCTCCCCGGCAGCCAGCGCGACGGCGTATGGAGCGTGGACACCCACGACATGCACGCCTGGACCGAGCTTTACCTCGACGGGCTGGGATGGGTGCCCCTCGATCCCACCCCAGGCAACTCCAACCAGAATCCGAACCCCAGCCCGTCCGCGACCCCGACTCCCACCCAGGGCAATAGCCCCACCCCATCTGCTGCCCCCAGCCAAAACCCGACAACGGCCCCGTCGCCGCAGCCGGGTGCTTTCTCACTCCCCGGCTGGGTGCCGCTATTGGGCGCGGCGGTGATAATCCTGGGATTCCTGTGCTGCTCACCGCGTTTGATCCGCGTCTCTCGGACCAACAGACGGCTCTCGGGCCGCCATCCGATGCCGACGCGCGTCGAGGATGCCTGGGACGAGTTGCGCGACCGGCTCATCGACGCCGGAGCGGAATGGCCAGCGGGCACCCCGCGGCAAGTGGCGGAGTCCGTCAACGGCAAGGCTTTCGCCGACGATGAATCATCTGGTGCTGCCGTGACTGCCCTGGCGCTGCTGGTCGAACGAACCCGATTCGCCCAAGGCGGGCTCACCGGCGATCCCGCCGCGTTGGTAAACGGGGTAAAACTGACCCCGCAACACCGCTGGTTCCCGCGCTCGCTATTCCGGCACCGCCGCCCAGCCCCGCTGCACCGCCGGTAGGCCCAGCCACGCGCCAGGCGGCGAAAACACCCGGTGGAGACGTCTTTGTGGAATTTCTCGGTTAGACTTGGGACAGCATTGAACTGTTAGCCGAGTTCCACTCGGAGTCCCCTCGGAGTGTCCGGGAGCGACGGGTGATTTTGCGGGACAACTAGGAGGCAGGTGTGGCGCTCTCTAAAGACGAGCAGCGGCTTCTCGAACAAATGGAAGCTGCCCTCGAAGCCGAAGACCCCGAACTCGCTTCCACGCTGCGCGGCACCACGTCCCGCAGGCTCCACACCCGCCGCGCCACCCTCGCCGGTGTCGCTTTCGTGATCGGCATCGCCTGTCTGATCGGCGGGATGAAACTCCACTTTGCGCTGAGCATCGTCGGTTTCGTCGTCATGCTTGCCGCCACGATCATCGCCATCTCATCTTGGCGCTATGTTGATGAGACGTCGGTGCGCGGCCCCGGCAAACCCAGCGGTGATTCGCAGTTTATGGACCGCTTGGCGGACCGCTGGCGCAAGCGCCAAGACGAAGGTCTCTAAGCGGGGGTGCCTTTTAGCCGCCCCACAAGGCGTGTTTGGTTCTTTTTGGGTGAATCCGCTATCTCCCGTAACGGCGCTGCCGCTGTGAATACGCCCGCAGCGCCCGGATGAAGTCAACTTTGCGGAAGTCTGGCCACAGCGCCTCACAGAAATAAAATTCGCTGTGCGCCGACTGCCAGAGCAGGAAACCCGATAGCCGCTGCTCCCCGGAAGTCCGGATGATCAAGTCGGGGTCGGGCTGTCCAGCGGTGTAGAGGTGTTCCGAGATTTGGTCTATCTCCAGCGATTCCGACAATTCGCGCAGTTGGGTGCCGCGTTCAGCCTCGCTGGCCAGCAGCGAGCGCACCGCGTCGCGCAATTCATGCCGCCCGCCGTAGGCCACCGCGACGTTGACATTAAGCCCGCGATGAGTGTGCGTGGCCCGCTCGGCACCCGCGAGCGTCTGGGCTATCGGATCAGGCAGCAGGCTCAGATCGCCCACAACTTTCACCTGATAACCCGGCGCCGCCGCCAGATCGATGACCAATTCCTCGATGACGCCGAGCAGGGGCTTGACTTCCTCGACTTCGGAGCGGCGCAGATTCTCTGTCGACAACACCCAGAGCGTGACGATGGGAATCCCCACCTCGTCGCACCAGCCCACGAATTCTTTCAGCTTGTCCGCACCGGCCTGGTAGCCCACCACCAGCGGCTCCCCCGGCGCATTCTCGCGTGCCCAGCGACGGTTGCCATCGGCCAGGACCGCCACATGTTGCGGGAAGCGCGAGCGGTCCAACTGCGCCAAAATCTGCTTCTCATAGGTGGCGTACAACAGCCCCAGCGGGCTCCAGTGTGGACCGTGCTTTGCTTGGGACTCGAAGGACATAGCTGAACTCTACTCTTGGCGGTAAACCTTTCCGATGGCGCCGGCCAACTGCGGCCACCGCCATCCATCCAGGTGTGCCGGGCTATTTTTAATCGGCCGGGCCG
>JAIRXX010000183.1 GCA_031268065.1 Propionibacteriaceae bacterium | reverse complement strand
AGTCCAACAAGGACCGCATCGCGGCCTTGAGATACCTGCCACACAAGCCGCCGCTGACCGCCCACACGTACCGCAACACCTTGCGGGCGTCGTAGGAGTACTTGAACGGGCGCGGCTTGCGCTCCACCGGGCGCACGACCGGGCCGCGTCTCCTGGCCGCCTTCGCTGTCAGCCGCCTCCTGGCGTTGTCACGGGACCAGTGCGTGACCTCGCACACCGCGTCCAGTATCCGCCCCTTGTCCTTCTTCGACGCGCGCGCGTAAGCGTCGGCGTACCTAGCAGTGATCTCAGCACGGGACCTCATCGACAAACCGTCCTTCATGAGAAGAAAGCCTGCCGCGCCCCGACACATTTCGCGGGCAAAAACGAGTGAGGCACGGGCACCCGCTACGCGGGCACATTACGTGAGTATCGTCGTCGACTCGAATCCGAACGGTATTTGCTAGTAGACTTCCTTAGGCCGACCGGAGTGGTGGAATTGGCAGACACGCAGGATTTAGGTTCCTGTGCCGCAAGGCGTGAGGGTTCAAGTCCCTTCTCCGGTACTACCTTTCTGCCCTAGTCAGAGGCACTTTCAGCCTCCGGAACGCCCCCTTCGGCAGGCTTCGTGGAATCCCAGCGGAACATTTGCGGAACATTTTACGCGAGCGCCGCCACGCGGGCGGCGTCCATCGCGTCAGAAACGACGTCTAGGCGGTACGGGAAAAGGTGTCCGTAGGGTCCAGCGTCATCGCCGCCGACTTGTGTCCAAGCATCGTCTGCACCACTTTCACGTCTGCGCCGGACGCTATCGCCAGGCTCGCCGCTGTTAAGTATCAGGACATCCCTGACAGTTCTGTGTTAGTAGATTCTGAGTGTGTCAGTTTAACGGTGGGTGGTTGGCGGTTTTCATTTTAGTTGTACTCCGAGGGGCTGAGTCGTCCTTCGAAAGCTATAGCGAAAGCGTTGAGTGCCGCTTTCCACCGGTTTACCCATCGGACTCTTCCTTTTCCCGGTTGGGTCCAGGCTGCGCGTCACCAGGTACAGGCATTTTAACGGTGGCTTGGTGGTTGGGAAAATGACCCCGTGCGTTCACGGCCCGCCGGTAGCGGGCGTTCAATGATTCGATAGCGTTCGTGGTGCAAATAATCCGTCGAATGCCCCGCATCCCAGCTCCGGGAACGGCGTGAACTCTTCCCAGGCACCCGGCCACAGCCTGCTGACCGCCGGGTACTTGCGGCCCTATGCCTCGTCAAAGTCGTCGAACCTGGCGGCTGCCGCTTCGGCGTTAACCGCCTCGTACACGGGGCGGATCGCTTTGGCTGATAGCATCCCAATCCTGCAGTGCCGCATAACGGAACGTGTTGCGCAACAGATGGATAACACAAGTTTGCACGGTCGCCTCCTTCCACACCTGGTTGATCGACTCGGGCAAACCCCGAAGCCCGTCACACACTGTGATGAACACATTAACCACGCCCCGGTTCTTGACCTCGTCCAACACGGCCAGCCAATACTTCGCAACCCCACCGCTGCCGCCAGCCCAGATACCCAAAATGTCCCGCTCACCCGTGACGCTCACGCCCACCCCGACGTAGAACGCCTTGTTCGTGACCTGGCCGTCACGGACCTTTACCCGGATAGCCATCAATGAACACCACCAGATACACCCGGTCCAAAGGCCGGTTCACCCCGCTCGCCCATCTCCCCAACGACCTTGTCGGTGATCTTCGACAGTGCCTCCCCCGACACCTGCGTGCCGTACACCTCCCCAAGATGCGCGCTTATCTCCCCAGTAGTCAAACCCTTGGCCGACAACGACAACACGATCTGATCCACACCATTTAGGCGGCGCTGTCTCTTCTTGACTATCACCGGACCCGGACGTGCCGTCACGGTCTCGGGGGACTTCAACCCCAACCTGGCCGATCTCAGTCGAAACGGTCTTGGCCCGTTTCCCGTTGCGTTCGCTCCCAGTGTCCTTGGCAGCCCTGGCACCCTTGCCGTAGACAAGATGGTCATCCATCTCCGCTTCCAACGCGGCCTCCAACACCGTCTTCGCCCATCCCGGTCAACAACCCATCAGGGCAGACCAGCCAAAGCCCTAAGCACGCGCCTGCCGCCAACTCGCGAGCGAGCCGCTGTTGCTGAACACGATCCATATCAACCATCATGGTGGACATGTCTCCTACCTTCCCGCCAGGCCACGCCTAGCAGATCGGCCAACCCCCACCCACCGTTTATCTGACAGTCCCCCGACGTGTGGTGAAGCTCGTGGGGGGTGTGAGGGAATCCCGCCATGACCTTTTTTGCCGTTGGGCTGGCTGTGGTGTGCTGTTTGGTAGCGGGTTGGGTGTGTATGAATAACGGTGTGTAAGTGTCTCTATCGCCATGCCTGCCCGGGAGATAAGTGCCAGTATCGGTCCAGCATCATCGCGGATGGCATGTGTTGCGGAGCGTTTTGTAAGCGCACTATCGTCATGGCTTGTCTGAAGCTGTGTCTGTCGGTTTTAAGGGCAGGTGCTGGTGCTTGGTTTAGGTAGTCGGGCGTTTGTGCCCAAGCATCGGCTGCACCACCTTTACGTCCGCGCCCGGTACTATCGCTTTTAGCCGACAGGCGCTTGGAAATGCAGGGTTGGAGACGTGATGCGTGCAGGGAGAAAAGCAACCGCTCAACTGGTTGTGGCTGAGTGCCACACTGCGAAGACAGTTGGGAGTGGAGAGCTTCAGGTGCTCGCAACACCAATGATGATCGCGCTCATGGAACGCGCCGCGTGCGATTGTCTGGAACTGGCCGAAGGCCAGACATCGGTGGGAGTAGGGGTTTGTGTTGAGCACATTGCTGCCAGTCCGCTAGGTGCAGAAATCACGGCAACCGCAGTCGTTGAACGGGTTGATGGGCGCAAAATTGAGTTCGCCGTGTCCGCTATCGACAGCACTGGTGAGATCGGTCGCGGCAAACACACCCGCTTCATCGTGGACGCAGAAAAATTCATGGGAAGAACGAACAAAAAGCAGTGAGCGGCCGAGAGCCGAGCAACCCACTCCTGCACCCTACGACGAGGCACCGGAGACCACACCCGCCCGCGTGAGCGGCTGAGAGCCGGGCGACCCACTTTCGCACCGCGTCACAGTGTGTCGGTCCGCCCGCTCCACTCCGCACATGCCACTCTCCACTCCCCACTCCCCATTCCACATTTTTTTGGGACAAACTCGTGCCTAGTTGTGTCTGCTTAGGTTCAGGGCTGGTCGGGGATGTGGTTGGCTTGGTGTTTGTCCCATTGGCGTCGCGGCTTCCCCTTGAGAGCCGGGGCGAACCTCAGCATTATGGCGGTGTCTGGCGCGGAAGGGGCAGCTGCATGAGAGTTGGGGGGGGGAAAAATCTCAGCATCATCTTGTTGTGTTCGTTTCAGCCTGTTGTTTCAGACCGGCAGGGTCAGCTGCTGTGTGTCTTTCTCTTGCCGCACTCGCACTGCGCAACTCCGCCCCATCCCGCACTCGCACTGTGCAACTCCGCGCACCTCCGCACCACATTGCGCCGCGCCGCCCCCACACCGCACTGAGCCGCACTATCCCGCTCCGTGTCGCTTCGCCCTTCCGTACGCACTGCTCCACACCCTTTTGGGACAAACTCGTATCTAGTTGTGTCTGTTTGGGTTCAGGATTGGCCTTGGGTGCAGTTGGCTTGGTGTTTGTCCCATTCAGGTCGCAGTTCTCTTATCAGGGTCGGATGCAAACCTCAGTATCTAGTTGCGTTCATTTCGGCCAACTCTTCTCGACAGGCAAGTGTGATGTCCTAGAACCAGACGGTGTTCTTCTTGGCACCTAGGTCAAAACACCTCGCCACCAGGTCGTCCACCAGGGACGGGTCGTCTCCCGGCCACAGTCGCCTGAGGGCGGAAGGCCCTCAGGCGGACCTTCTATGCCGACGGGGCGCATCGCCTTTGTGACGTGGCAGATCGGGCCTAGGGTGCCAATCACCAAACAAGGCCGCCTCTACTCGGCGCATGTCCCGCGCTTCTTTGACTCCATCAGCTACACCCTTCCATCCCGTCAATCACCAGGAAACAAGACAACTCAATGTCAGACTGCTTGTCGGCAACCCACATATCTCTATGAGAGAGCTGGACGTGAGTTTGCCCCAATTAGCTGATGGTGACTGCCCAAATCTTCTTGGCGTATGAGGCAACGACGATCATGTTTCCGAACACCGCTGGGCTGGACTCAACATTCTTGCCCAAGCTCACAGTGTCAAGGTCGTAACCAGTGTTGGGGTCGAACAGGTGCATGGTGCCCCCGGAATCGCACAGGATTCCGTACTGGTGGCCGTCATCGCTGGTGATCAACACTGGCGAACTCCACGAGTAACGCCCCAAAGTACGTTGCCAAACAACCTTTCCCGTGATCTTGTCGAGCGCATAAAGATCGCCCTCTCGCGCTGAACGTGTTTTAGCCACGTTGAAGAACACCAGGTCAGCGACCTCGCCCTGTCCCAAAGCAGGCGTGGCGAGGAGTCCGCCATTGTTGGGATATTCAGCCTGTGTGAGAACGTCATATTGCCAAATCAACTCTCCAGTCAGAGCGTTGATCTTGCGCAAATTCGTAGTCTTGTCTCCAAGCTGTCCCCGCTTGTCGACAGTGTTGCCGTGGTACAGGAACACTCCATCAGGGGTTTCTTCGAGCACCATCGTCGCATCGGAGTCATCGCCAACGTCTCGCACCCAAATAATCGCTAGCGTGTTGGCGTCCCAGCAGATTAGGTTTCCGTCATTGTCTGAAGCGAACATCAAGTTGCGATACGCCACTGCTGACGATTCAATGCCATGCCTGGCTTCAGGATCAATGGATGTGTCGTATCGCAAGCGAGCCAATTCCGGATTCACGCTGACTGTCTTGGCCACTGGATCGAACTTCGCATTCAACTTAGCCTTGTAGACGAGACCGTTCTCGCTTGGTTCGATCAAGGTGTCTGAGGCGGCGTTGACAAGCGCAGATGAGTCAAAAGCGCCCCAGTCGGCACGCGGGCGGGCGGGGTCATCGCCACTCCAGCCTGAAATTTGCTTGTTCTGGATCAGATCGAATATTCGGTATTCCCACGGACACGTCCCAATCCCATCTGCTTCGTGAAGGCCTTGTCCGGTATAGAGCAGCGGGTATCCACGCGGATCGATCGAACCTGTGCCCTTGTACCCGCAGGCAGGAGTATCGATCGCAGGCTTTGTGGGCTTCCCGGTCTCAAGATCTAGGCGGTAGATTTTGCCTTCGAACACCGGATAAATGACCTCCACCAGGTCCTTGTCAGCGAATTCGCTGTCGAAACCCATCGCATCGCGGGTCTCTTTCGGCCAGTTCACGAGTAACGGCTGACCGGTCCATCCCGCCCCTGGCCAGTAAGAGCCTTCGCCACGAATCTCCCCGATATCCTGAGTCCAAGTCACATTCAGCTTCTTCTGAGTGACCGCCGCAGTCCCGTATGCAGGCGCATTGCGATAGTTGTTGCCTCGGAAGGTCAACACGCCTGGGACTTTGGTGTACGTCTGCGGATCGCCGAAAGCGACGATGTCATCTGGCTGGTAAGTCGTGGGCAGACCAGCGGCATCCGCCGTCCACCAAGTGAACGTCCCATCCGTTCCTGTCATTGGGTTCGTCGTCTTGCCATCGGCCCCTGGCCCGGTTCCCAGATAGCTTGGGACATCAGTCAATGGGATGGTCAGACGCGCAGGGTCCGTCTCGGGATTGACGCTAACCGTGGGTATCTCTGTCGGCTTGTTCGGCCGATCTCCGGAAATCACCGTATCCGGCGCGGTACACGCACTCAGACTGACTGAAAGCCCCAGCAGAAGACTGAAAACGACGACCAGCTTGGGCAGCGGCGAATGGCGAAACGACATACAGCCGAGTCTATGCCAGACCCCCAATGCTTCACCGGAATTTGGCGACATCGCCGTCTGCCGCCGCCGCGAATGGGACAAACTCGCTTCTAGCGGCGCTGCAGCTGCCGTTTGAAGCCTCTACTTCACACTGGCTTCGAGTTTGTCCCGAGATGACGCGGCTGATATAGCGACAAGGTGTGAGTGATCCACTTGCCAACGGCAACTGTCACTGCTTGTACACGCAAAGAACGGGTGTCAGAGGGTCAGCAGACCGCTGCAGCAACTTCCAAACAACAACTACGGCTGAACTCAGCTAAATCGCAAACGACGCAGTAGTTGGCGAAGCGAGGCGCTCTCCAGCTTGGCCGCCTTCGGCTGGCCTCGCCGTAGACGCTGGAGTTCGGACTTTACTGTGTTGATCGCGTACTCGGTGTCGCACATCATGCTCCAAGTGAGCCGAATCACCGTCCACCCTGCCGACACGAGATCATTTTGCCGGATTCGGTCAGCTTCAAATGCGCCTGGATCGGAATGGTACTTATAGCCGTCCAGCTCTATCGCAAGCCGCTCTTTCTCGAAGGCGATGTCGAGTTCATACCTGCGGCCGTTGCAGTACACCGTCTTATTTGCCACCCACCCCCTGATGCGATGCCTGTCGAACTCATCATGGCAAAGCCTTTCAAGCTCCGAGTAAGGCCTGGTCCGAGTCCTTCGAACTCGTTTCTTCCTTGCGACATTGCCTGCTCGGCAGGGCGTGGCGAGCAGCGCTTCAGCAAATCGTTGTGGACCCACTCGGTAGTCCCGCACCAATTCGTCGATCCAGCCCGCGTCATCTTTGGCTTTGTCCACAGCACACATGACAGGATGCATAACCCCGTTCGACACATACTCGGCAGGAACTTTCCGCTCTATGAAGCGGTAACCGCGCTGAGGCATACGATGTGTCGGTGTGCAGACCTCAATGACTTCAGGCCGCTTTTCCGGATGCAGTGTGAGCGCGATCGCAGCTTCCCCGCTGACGACTCCGCCTGGGATGCGAGCATCCACAGCGGCTACCCGGTCCTCGAATCGGAGAGTGGGATGCGCGTAAACACCACGCATCGGACGAGCCAGGACGCCTTTTTGCACCCACCTGCTCAGACTTGACTTCAACGGGCGATGGTTGCGGGCAAGCAATAAGCCGCCCTCTCGCTCAAGCAACGCGGAAACGTCAATCATGTCCAGCATTATTAAGAGCAAGCGCCCAAATTTGCACTCGAATCTTCTTGCTGTGGATAACTCTTCGCCAGTCTGGATAGTTATCCACAGATGGGACGAACCCGAAGGCATCTGCGTGAAACACCATCCGCAAGCGCCTTGAGCGAGCCTAGCAGCGAGTTTGTCCCAGAATTCGGCGGGAAGGGGAACGACAAAGAAGGGGCACGGCAGAGACTGTGGAGTTGAGATCGCGGAGTTGAGACTGCGGAGTTGAGACTGCGGAGTTGAGATGGCAGAGACTGCGAAGTTGAGACCGCGAAGATGAGACGGCAGAGACTACGAAGTTGAGACTGGGAAGATGAGATCACGAAGTTGAACTCACGAAACCAAGGCCAGAAGCTTGACCAATACCTAGGCGGGGAGAGTGGCGTCGCAAGCAACTACAGCTAGGGAAACAGGCACGACCCAGCCCCCACCCAGCCAGGGGATAACAACGCCGGGTGCGATTCAGCACATGGGCGTTCCCCGATCATGCGTCAGCTCAGGCGAACCAGCGGGAAAGTACTTGGCTGCACGAGGCTTTCCCTTGCTCCTTTGCCGCGACCGAGTGCCGAATCCGTTAGCCCGTTAGCACGGCTTTGCCGCGTCTAGTGTGAAAGGGGTAGCGATAGTTCGCCTTGGATGCGTATCTGCCGTTGGAAGGACTTAGCCACAGCCCTTGGCCACACGCATCACCTGGCCTGCTGCGGCTGCAAGTCGTTTCTCCGCCGATTGGCGGTCTGCCCGCTACAAAAATTCCCCGCCGCGCCATAGTGTCGCTTCCCGAGAAACTGGCAACGCATGATTGCTCCGAACTGACTGGTTCGGCAGCGGCCCAACCAGCTTGCAGCGTTTGGCGAAATGCCACCGTTCAACGGCCAAGCCAGTTCGACAGCCAAAGGCGGTGTGTGGTGCGGCACACTTCCGCACAGACAGCAGACATTTCATGTGATTGACCTTTAACCGAGCCGCAACCTCAGTACCTGTAGAATCTCCTGCATGGCCCGTGTAGTCGTTGAGGTAATGCCCAAACCCGAAATCCTAGACCCGCAAGGCAAAGCTGTGACCGGAGCGTTAAAACGACTCGGTTTCAGCGGTCTGAGCGTGAGACAAGGCAAGCGCTTCGAAATTGAAATCGAGGGTGAGATCACCCCGGAGCGGATAGAGCAGGCGACAAAGGCAGCCGACTCGCTGCTAGCCAACACCACCATTGAGAACTACGTGGTGAGGGTTGACGGGTGAGGGTCGGCGTAGTCACCTTCCCTGGCTCTCTGGACGATATTGACGCCATCCGGGCCGTTAGACTCACGGGCGGGGAACCGGTGTCGCTATGGCATGCGTCTGACTCTCTGGAAGGAGTAGATGCTGTCATCCTGCCCGGAGGATTCTCCTACGGCGACTACTTACGTTGTGGAGCTATCGCGCGTTTCTCACCAGTCATGGCTGAAGTGATCAAGCAGGCAAAAGCAGGCCTGCCGGTGTTGGGCATCTGCAACGGATTCCAGGTTCTGTGCGAGGCACACCTGCTTCCCGGTGCGCTGATCAGGAATGATCGACGCACTTTCTATTGCAAGGACCAACTTCTCCGAGTTGAATCGACCAGCACCGCCTGGTCGAACAAATTTGCCACTGAGCAGGAGATAAGCATCGTCATCAAGCACGGCGAAGGCAATTTCCAAGCAGATCCCGAAACTGTGCGCATGTTGGAGGGAACCCAGAGAGTGGTCTTCCGCTATCTGGGAGAGAACCCAAACGGATCGGTCAACAACATAGCCGGCATTGCCAATGAGCGAGGAAACGTTGTGGGGCTGATGCCGCATCCCGAACACAACGTGGATCCTGCAGTCAGTCCCGGCCTGGACGGCGTTCGGTTCTTTGCCTCGCTCACCAACTACCTGACATCGTTGGCTGAGGAAGCGTGATGACCGATACTGTAGCGAATGCGAAAGCGACTCCCGACGTTACCCAGCCTTGGGCCGAACTCGGGCTGAAGGCAGACGAGTACCGCTCTATCCGCGAGATACTGCGCCGCCGCCCAACCTCCTGCGAACTGGCGATGTATTCGGTCATGTGGTCAGAACATTGCTCTTACAAGTCATCGAAAGTTCATCTCGCCCGCTTCGCCCAACTTCCAAAGACGACTCCCCGCGGCCCTTTGCTGGCGGGTATCGGCGAGCAGGCCGGAGTGGTTGATATTGGTAACGACTGGGCTGTCACCTTCAAGGTCGAGTCACACAACCACCCCTCCTATGTGGAGCCTTATCAAGGTGCCGCGACCGGAGTGGGCGGCATAGTGCGCGATATTTTAGCTATGGGCGCCCGCCCGATCGCCAGCATGGATTCGTTGCGTTTTGGGCGGCTGGACGCCCCGGACACAGCTCGTGTCTTGCCTGGGATAGTGGCTGGAGTAGGTGGCTACGGCAATTGCTTGGGTTTGCCCAATATCGGCGGTGAAGTGGTTTTCGATGCCTCCTACTATGGGAACCCGCTGGTGAACGCTCTCTCCGTGGGTGTTTTGAAGCATGGCGATCTGCACTTGGCCTTTGCCCGTGGAGCAGGCAACAAGGTGATCCTCTATGGCGCGACGACCGGGGGAGATGGGATCGGCGGAGCTTCAGTGCTCGCCTCAGAAACTTTCGACGCTGACGGGCCAGCTAAACGGCCGAGCGTGCAAGTGGGCGATCCGTTCACCGAGAAATTGTTGATTGAATGCACGTTGGAGCTATTTGCGGCGGGCGTCGTCAATGGTATCCAGGATCTCGGGGCAGCAGGCATATCTTGCGCCACGTCTGAGCTTGCCTCCGCAGGTGATGGCGGTATGCATATCGACTTGGACCTAGTGCCGCTGCGGGATAACACACTCACCCCAGAGGAAATCTTGATGAGTGAGTCCCAAGAGCGGATGGCTGCCGTGGTTGAGCCGGAGAATCTGGATAGGTTCTTCGAGATCTGCGCCAAATGGGACGTTCTGGCCACCGTCATCGGTGAAGTCACCGAAGGTGATCGGCTGGTCATCGACTGGCATGGCGAAACTGTTGTCGACGTCGATCCGCATACGGTCGCACATGAAGGCCCGGTCTACCAACGCCCGATGGCTAGGCCAGACTGGCTTGACGCGCTGAACGCCGACACCACCGCAAGCCTGGGCCGTCCTGGCAATGGGCCTGAGTTGGAGGAACACTTCAGACGAGTGGTGGTGTCTCCCAACCAATGCGACAAATCTTGGGTCACCGACCAGTATGACAGGTATGTTCGAGGCAATTCGGTGCTTTCCCAGCCCGAGGATTCTGGAATGCTCCGCATTGACGAGGGGACTGGACTAGGCATCGCTTTGGCCACTGACTGCAATGCCCGCTTCACCCTGTTAGATCCCTATGTGGGCGCCCAACTCGCGCTAGCCGAGGCATATCGCAACGTGGCTGCTACCGGTGCCGAACCAGTCGCCATCACTGATTGCCTGAATTTCGGGTCTCCTGAAGATCCCGAAGTGATGTGGCAGTTCTCCCAGGCTATCGACGGGTTGATCGAAGGCTGCAAAATCTTGGGCACGCCAGTCACCGGTGGCAATGTCAGCTTCTACAATCGCACTGGCGAAACAAATATCATGCCAACGCCGCTGGTCGGAATGCTCGGTGTCATCGACAACGTGGCGGACCGGGTAAAGTCCAGATTCCAGAACCAGGGAGACGCCATAGTGCTGCTTGGCGAGACGCGGAATGATCTCGACGGTTCAGCTTGGGCCGAAGTGATCCACAACCATATCGGCGGCAACCCGCCCAAGCCATGTTTGGAAGCTGAACAAGCCTTGGCGCAGGTGCTGCTTCGCGCATCGAAAGAACGCTTGCTGTCTAGCGCGCACGACCTCTCCGACGGCGGCCTGGCTGTGGCACTGGCGGAATCCGCGATGCTGAGCGGCTTTGGGGCACGCATGAAGCTGCCCGAAGACACGTTTGTGGCGCTTTTCTCTGAAACTCCTGGCCGGGTGCTTGTCTCTCTTCCAGAAAGCAAATTGTCGGCCTTGTCCCAATTGTGCGGAGACCTCCCCCATGCCCGGCTCGGAACGGTCACCGACGACGGAGCGCTGACCATCACGGGCCAATTCGCCATCGCCGTGTCTGCGCTACGCCGCGAATGGGCTGCGACTATCCCGGTCGCACTGAAAACCCGCCCCAGGTCTGCACGGTAAAGCCGCAGCGCAGGTGGGACAAACCCCAAGCTAGCTGCGCTCAAGACATACATTGTGTCCAAGCGAGCGCAGCTAGGTGCGAGTTTGTCCCAAAAGGGTATGGGGGGGGAAGGGCATGGGGGATATGCAGCGGCCAACTCAGGCAGCGGCCAACTCAGGTTAGATCACCGCGTCAGGACAGGTATCCCTCGACGACATCGCTCGAACGCAGCTGTGTCGCGTCGGGACTCAAACCGAATTCACGGGCAGCTTGGCGTTGCCGCAGCAAATCCCAATATTGGTCGAGTTCTTCTTCGATGGCCTTCAACTGCTGGCGCTCATCGGTAGCCGCAATCTCTCGATTGTCCAATTTCTCGCGCAGCTCACGCTCTCGCTCCACCAGCGCATTTATGTGCTTTAGGACGTTGCTGTCATTCGTCATACGCCTACCATAGCCGTGCTGGACCTCAGATGGGGATAGCACCAGTCAGAGACCAGATTGCGCCGCACCAGTTCAGGCAACTACATCACTGAATGGTAGGCTCCGCACTCGATGCCAGTCAGCTCAGCATGATAGGTGGCCCCGAATTCCGAACTGGCAGGCCCGCTCCGAGCACGCCGCCGAAGACCCCGTGGGGCCCGCCAGCCACGACACAGGCCTGTCCCCCGAAGAAGGAATGTGGACCCGAAAAGGCTGGGCCGGCCGGTCACACCCCACATGACACGCACGAAAAGAGCACACATTTTGGCCTATAACCCGAAACGAGCCACCCCCAGGCCATCTCCAAGTCTTCCCCCGCAGTGTCCTCGCCAACGGTTGAGGCCGCAGTGCCATCATCCTCGCCGACCACCCATCACTAGAGAAGCAACGGGTGACGCCCCCGCGTATCGCTGTCTGGAGTTTTCCTGCCTGTCCTCGCCAGCGGTAGCGGCACACCGTTTCAGCGCCACAGCAAACCCCGCACAAAGGGAGAAGTGCAACACCCTACGGACTCACAGTTGCGGTTGTTTAAGATCACGACTAGAAGGGGGTTGCACTTCCTTCTCGGTACACTACAACACATCTGGCCTGGAACGAAGATGTGCGTCGAAATTGTGGCCTAAACTGGACAGAGCAGCGGTCAAAAATAAGGAAAAACCAAACCAAGCGCGTTGCCGAGATGCATCAAGGCTCTCAGACAGGTAAGCTACGCGAGGCTGGGCCTATAGCTCAACAGGCAGAGCTACGGACTTTTAATCCGCAGGTTCCGGGTTCGAGTCCCGGTGGGCCCACCAGCCATCGGCCCTAGCCAGTGCGGCTTTCAAGCGCACTTCGCGCTGCTTGGCGCTCTCGGAAGTTGTCTTGTCTTACTCGTATCCGCCCTTTCTGGCTCGCGTGAAAGTGGCAACAGCTGGTGACTGCTCAAGTTCGCCATGCTCGGCCACCACCGGGGCATGCCTCCAGCCCACCAGCAACGCGCCATCGAGTGGTGGCTGTACACCCGCTCCGAACAGCCCGCCGACCCGGCCACAGATCCGTCCCCGCCACTGACAGCCCGTTCCGGAACCCGCCGCCGAAGACCCCGTGGGGCACGCCAGCCACGACACATGCCTGTCCCTCGAAGAAGGAATGTGGACCCGAAAAGGCTGGGCCGGTCGGTCACACCCCACATGACACGCCCGAAAAGAGCACACATTTTGGCCTATAACCCCCATGCCCCGCAGTGAGCCACGACCGACTGTCAGCAAGGCCGCACAGCTTCGGTTCGCAGGTTTTGGGCGGGGCAGCAGCTGGCAATTTGCGGCTGGATAAATCTGCTGCTTGGTGAGAATGATTGGCTACGGTGAGGGCGCCGTTATCCTTCGGCATTGGGTTGGAACCAGATGTGCCTGAGGTTGGCGGGGCTACGCCTGCCAGGTGGCGTCACGGCTGGTTGCACGTTCGGATTGGCCGCTGTGGATACGGCTGTGCCACCGGTTTGGTTGGCAGCTATCGGACAAGCGAAACCAAGAGGTCATGTGCAGATTGCACATGGCAGCCAGGTTATGGTGGCAGTTTGCCTATAGCAAAGAATCTTTGCCATTGCTAACTTTGGCTCCGTGCCATGTCTTCAAGGAGGATTCCCATGAGCAGCGAACCAGTCAACGCCACTGCGGATCAGACGCCCAGCGACGCGAACGACTATCCACTCTCTCGTGTGCCCCAAAGCGCCCGCTACGGCTGGTTCCAGGTGGCTGTGCAGAGGTTCGGGCAGATTTCCGCGCTTTCCCAATTCCTGCTCGGTTCGGCTTTGGGATTCTCAATGACGTTCTGGGACTCATTCTGGGCGATCACACTCGGGGCGATCATCCTTGAGATGTTCATGATCTTCGTCGGCTTCATCGGGGTGAAGGAGGGCCTGAATACGTCCATCCTCGCCCGTTGGGTGGGCTTCGGCTCGGCTGGTTCGGCGGTCATCGGACTCATTTTGGCGATCTCGCTGATCGGCTGGTTCGGCATCCAATCCGGAGTCTCCGCTGCCGGGCTGAGCGCGTTGATGCCGTTCCTGCCCGAGTGGGCATGGGCGCTCATCTTCGGCCTGGTGGTCACCGCCGTGGTGCTGAAGGGATTCCTGGGCATGCAATGGGTGGCGAATATCACCGTCCCGATTTTCATTATCCTGGTCGGCTGGGCGGTCATCGCAGAGCTATCCAAGCATCCGTTGGGCGAACTGATCTCCTCCCCGCCGCCCGGCGAACCGATGCCTTTGCTGAGTGGCGTGACCTTGGTGGCTGGTTCGTTCATCGCCGGCGCGGTCATAACCCCCGATATGACCCGCTACAACCGCACCCGCGCCGATGTGGTCAAGCAGACTGTGGTCGGCATCACCATCGGCGAATACGCCATCGGCCTGTCCGGTGTGCTGCTGGCACACGCGGTGAAATCCGCCGATATCAACAACATCATCATGAGTTCGGTCGGCTGGGTTGGCATCATAGTGATTGTCTTCGGCACACTGAAGATCAACGACTGGAATCTTTACTCCGGAGGCTTGGGCATCGTCAACTTCATCGATACGGTTTTCCACCGGAAGGTCAGCCGCCCGCTGGTTACCGGCATCATCGGCGTCATCGGCACGGTGCTGGCGGCGTTCGGCATCCTCAACTTCTTCACCGGATTCCTCACGCTGCTCTCGGTCACCTTCCCGCCAATCGTCGGCATACTGCTCGCCGAATACTTCTTGGTCAAGAAATGGCGGCCTGCCTTGGATGCCACCCGTGAGGATGAAGCACTCCCCGAGACCTCTCCCACTTGGGTTCCGGCCACTTTGGTGATCTGGCTGGCCTCATCGCTAGTCGCCTATTTCGTGCCGGTGGGACTTGGACCGGTGAACGCGGTCGTGGTCGCCTTCGCCCTCTACTTCATCGCAGGCAAATTGAATCTGCTGGTCTCCATCGGTGAGTCGAACACCGCTAAGGCAGCCTGATGCGGATAGGAATCGACGTTGGCGGCACCAATACCGACGCCGTGCTTTTGGATGGCAGCAAAGTCCTAGTCGGGGTCAAACAGCCGACCAGCCCTGATGTGACCCAAGGGATTGTCAGCGCGCTAAACACCCTCGGGGCCAAGCACCGCTTTGAGGCTGACCAGGTGACCGCGGTGATGATCGGCACCACCCATTTCATCAACGCTCTCATCGAAGCCCGACGGCTGGCGCCCACCGCAGCCTTGCGCCTGGGCCTCCCCGCCACTGCCTCGCTGCCACCGCTGGTGGGCTGGCCGGACGCGCTGGTGCAGGCACTGGAGGCACGGGCCTACCTGGCGCATGGCGGACACGAATTCGACGGGCGCCACATCTCCGAATTGGACCGGGACGAGGTGAAGCGACACGCAGCGGACATGGCAGCGCACGGCATCCGTTCAGTGGCAGTCTCCAGCGTCTTCTCCCCGATCAACACCGAATTCGAGAGAGAGGCGGCGGAAATCCTCACCGCTGAACTCGGGGATTCGGTGGCGGTTTCGCTGTCCCATGAGATTGGCCGGATCGGTCTGCTGGAACGGGAGAACGCCACCATCATCAACGCGGCGCTGCGCGAACTGGCCCAGCAGATCACCGACGCGCTGATAAGCGCGGTGCGGAATTACGGAATCTCCGCACCGGTCTATCTGAGCCAGAACGACGGCACACTGATGGACATCGACTACACCCGCCAATACCCGGTGGCGACTTTCGCGTCCGGCCCGACAAATTCGATGCGCGGGGCGGCGGCGCTCTCCGGCCTGACGAATTGCGCGGTCATTGACATCGGCGGCACCACTTCCGACATCGGCGTGCTCAGCAACGGTTTCCCCAGAGAGGCTACCGGCGAGGTCACCGTGGCTGGAGTGCGCACCAATTTCCGTATGCCTGACGTGCTTTCCATCGGGATCGGCGGCGGGTCGCATGTGACGGCCGCTGGTTTGAACGTCGGCCCGACATCGGTCGGCTATCAACTGACTGAGCGCGCGCTCGTCTTCGGTGGCAGCGAATTCACCGCCACCGATGCCGCAGTCGCCGCTGGTTACGCCCAGATCGGCGATCCGGGCCTGGTCGCCGGGTTGGACAAGCGGGCAGCGAAGGCGGCGTTGAACACCATCGCGCAGTCGATCACCGCCGCAGTCGAGCGTATGCGCGTCTCCGCTGAGCCCCTACCTGTGGTGGCCGTCGGCGGCGGGTCCATCCTGCTCCCAGAAGTCCTGCCCGAATTCGGCGCGGTGCATCGTCCAGAGCATTTCGCGGTGGCGAATGCCATTGGCGCGGCAATCGCCCAAGTATCTGGAGAAGTGGACCGCGTGTACGCCATCCCAGACGGGCAGCGTGATCGGATAGTGGCCGAGGCCAAAGAAGAGGCCATCGACAAAGCCGTGGCCGCTGGGGCTAACCCGAGCGATGTCAAAGTAGTCGATTTCGACGAGGTTCCACTGCCGTACGTACCGGGCAACGCCACCCGAATCAGGGTTAAAGCAGTAGGCGAATTGGTGATGGAGGAAGCCCGGTGAGTGAGATAACTCGCATCGAGACCACAGACATAGCCGACCTGGCCCGTGGTGCCGCCATTCTTGGCACAGGCGGGGGCGGCGATCCGTACATCGGGCAGTTGATGGCCCTGGAGGCGCTGCGCATCAGTGGCCCTGTCGAATTAGTCGCAACGGAGAACCTTCCCGACGACGCCCAAATTCTGCCAGTGGCAATGATGGGCGCTCCCACCGTAATGGTGGAAAAACTGCCCAGCGTGGACCAATTCGTTGTGGCGGTAAACGCCCTCGGGCAATATCTGGGAGTCAAACCGACCCACATCGCCTGCATGGAGGCCGGCGGAGTGAATTCAACCATCCCAATCGTGGCGGCGGCGGAACTGGGATTGCCCCTGCTCGATGGCGATTTCATGGGCCGGGCCTTCCCCGAATTGCAGATGGTGACCGCGACTCTCTTCGGAATCCCGACCACCCCGATGTCAATCACCGACGACAAAGGCAACGCTGGAATCTTCAACACCGTGTCAAATTTGTGGGCGGAAAAACTCGCCAGAGTGGTGACCGTGGAGATGGGCGCCGCCTCGATCATCTCGCTCTATCCGATGCGCGGCAACCAAGCACGGGAAGCCGCCGTGGCTGGGACGCTCTCACTGTGCGTGAGATTGGGGCGTGCGGTCAAGCAGGCGCGTGCCAGCCACGCCGATCCGGTGGCAGCGGTGGCCGAAGTGCTCGGCGGCAGAGTGATCCACACTGGGAAAGTGCTCGACGTTGTTCGCCGCACAACCGCTGGATTCGCCCGCGGCAAGGCCACGCTCGCCGGGTTGGATCGAAATGACGGCACGACGTTGACCCTCAATTTCCAGAATGAGCACATAATTGCCACCAGGGAAAGTACCGTCTTGGCTACGGCCCCCGATCTGTTGATCTGCCTGGATATAGACACCGGCGAGCCGATCACCACCGAAGCCATGCGTTTCGGCCACCGGATCGCGCTCATCGCCGCGCCGTGCGACAGCCGTTGGCACACCCCGGAAGGCATCGAATTGGTCGGGCCGCGATATTTTGGCTACGACATGGACCCGGTGCGATGGAACCAAGTCCAATTGCCGCAATGAGCGGCCCGGAGAGGTGCCGCCCCAACCGAACCGCACGCCCGTCACCCCCGCCGCGCCCATGAGACAATGACGCGATGGGATACCCGGCCATCAGCTCTGACGTCATAGCCGATTACAACGTCGGCTGTGAAGTGTTGGGTTCTGGAGGTGGGGGCACGCCCACGCCGATGAGCATCGCGCTGGCCGAACTGCTCAACGACGGCAGCCTGCCGCTGCTGGACGAGCTTCCCGACGATGCCCAAGTGTGTGCCGTCGGAGCGATGGGCGGGCCGTCGGTCTTCGCGGAACGCCTGCCTTCCGGCGCCGAGTACCGCGTGGCCAGAGACTTGCTGGTGCGAATGGGAATGCCAAAACCCACACTACTGCTGCCCGTCGAAACAGCTGGGATGAACGGAACCTATGCGGCCTATATCGCCTTGTTGGAAGGCATTCCGCTCTTCGACGGCGACCTCATGGGTCGGGCGTTGCCAAAATTGGAGCAGACGTCGTTGGCGGCGGAGAGTTCGATTGGCTCCGCCGTGCTCGTCACCCCATCCGAGGAGGCCATCTTCGTCGAATCTGACTCCACTGAGACCATAGAGCGGATCATGCGGGCGGCATTGCCAGCGTGCGGAGGTTGGGGGCTATTCGTCACCAAGCCGTTAAGCGCCGCTGAGCTAACCGGACGGGTGGTGACCGGGACGGTGAGCAGGGCGCTGGGCATGGGCAAGGCGTTGCGTCGGCTTCCGCCCTGGGCTCGCGGACCACAGATCGCCACAGCGTTAGCGGGAAAACTGCTCGGCAGCGGCACGGTGGAAGAAGTGTTTCGCTATCCGCGCAAAGGGGCTTTTGCGGGCGGAAATCTCTATCTGGGCGACAAAGAATCCGGATCGGTCATCCGAATCGAATACCAGAACGAGTATCTGATGGCCAGTGTGGACGGCAAGGCCACGGCAACCTGCCCCGATCTGCTCATCGTCGTTGACCCACGGGTGCGCAGGCTGATCTGTCCTGAAGAGATTCGTCCGCGCATGGAAGTCGCCATCGTCGCCGTCGAAGGGCCGAGCTGGTGGAAATCCGATCCGCGCAGGCTGGAACGGGTGAGTCCCAGGGCTTTCGGCATCGACCAAGACCCCATCAGCTGGGAGGTGCGCTAAATGGGCGTTGACATCGGTTCGATACAACAAATGCTCAACCAATCCGATCCGCTGGAATTGATAACTGGGGAGCCGCAGTCCCGCGTCACCGGTGTGGCGGGCATCCGCGCTGGCGACGACGTTGCCCTGCTCTGCCAAGCTGGGGATTTGGTGGTGGTGTTGGATACGCCCCCAGCGCCGGGATGGCCGATGGACGCCTTCTTGCGCCGGTGCGGCGATATCGGAGCGGTCGCCGTAGCCTTTGCCCGTTGTCCCTTCGACCTGGGGTCGAAAGCGGTGGCGGCCCGCCTCGGCTTGGCGGTATTGCTCTGCGGCAAGCCCTGGCAGCTCAGCATCGCCGTATACGAATCACTGCACTCTCCGGTCAACGACAAAATCGGCGCGCTGGCCAGAGCCTTGGTGGAGGTGCTGCAGACCGCCGGCACCGATCTGGAAGAATTGCTCAAACAGGCGTCAGCTGTGGCACGCCACGATTTCATGCTGCTCGACACCCAGGGCAACGGCCTATTCAGCCAAACGAATTGGTCGGCGGCGGATCAGGCGGTGTTGGCGCTGCGACTGGCAAAATCCACGATTTCCTTCAACGCGGTACTGCCGTCCGGGATTCGGCTGATAGCCCGCAGAGTGGGATTGACCGGCAGGGACGTCTGGCTGGGGGTCTCCTTGCCGGGGGACGACTCAGCCGAGGCCGAAGTGCTTTCCAACGGGCTGGCGATAGTGCAGGCAGCGGCAGCGCAGCGACTCGCGTCGCTGCAAATGCTGCACGAACGCGACTCCAGAACTCGCACCGCGCTGCTGTCGGAGATTATGGAGTCCGGCTCGGAGTTATCCGAAGGTTTGCGCCACCGTACTTTGGCGGCTGGATGGGATCTGCGCGGATGGCATGTCGGCATCCGGATCATCGCCTTGGGCGAAGGCACGACCATTTCCCTGCGCGACGAATTGCTGATGGCTTTCGCGGCGCAGAATCTGAAACTGCGAGCCGTGGAACAGACCGACGGGTGGATGGCTTGGCTGTCGTTCGCCAGTGAACCCACCCGGTCGACCGAGTTGATCAGCGCCGCCATTCGGCGCGCGCAGCGTTCGTTCAACAATGTTCTGCGCACCGCGATGGGGGTGGGCAGCCTGTTGGCGGGGGCTACCGGGTTGGTGAAAAGCCTAGGCCAAGCCACTGACGCCGCCCGGATCGCCGCCAACCGTCCAACCAGCGGCTACTTCGTCCACATCGACCGGCTCGGCCTGGCCCAACTCTTGCTCGCCCTTACCCACACCGATGTGTTCACCCCAGCCGCGAAAGGCCTGTTGGATCCGCTCGGAGACCCCGACGGGGCGCTCATCGCCACACTCACCGCTTTTCTGGACAACCGGGGATCACAGTCGGAGACGGCCGCCATCCTGGGAATCCACCGCAACACCGTCGCACAACGGCTGAACCGGATTAAAGAATTGCTCGCCGTCGATCTAGACGACCCCGAGACCCGCCTCGCCCTGCATCTTGCCTGCCGGGCGGTGAAAGTAATCCCCTGAAGGAGCATCCATGAAAATACTCGACCTGATTCCGATAACCACGAATCTGTGGAGCGACGACGTGGCCGCCTACGTCACCAAACACCTGTTGCCGGACACCGAAGTGGTCCCGAAATGGCTGACTCACGGACCAGGCTCTATCGAGGGCGAATACGACGAAGTGCTGGCCGCCCCGGAAATCGTCTCTTACTGCCAACAGGCAGAAGCCGAGGGGTATGACGCGGTATTCGTCGATTGTTTCGGTGATCCAGCAGTGCGCGCCGCCCGAGAATGCGTGGACATTCCGGTCTTTGGCGGCTTCGAGCCAGCCATCTACTCCGCCCTTGGGATGGCCGACCGGATCGGTATCGTCACCGTGCTTCCACACGTCGTCTCCATGCTCGACGGTTTGATCGCCAAGACCGGAATGCGGGAAAGGATCGTCTCACTGCGTTATGTGAACATCGCCGTTCTCGATCTCCATGAGTTGAGCGGCCTGGTTGCCAGCCTGGTGGCCCAAGCGAAGCAGGCGATTGAGAATGAGCGAGTCGGAGCCATCGTCCTAGGCTGCACGGCGATGGTGGGCGTAAAGGAGGCGGTAGCGGAGGAACTCCAAAATCAGGGGTACCAAGTGCCGGTGATAGAGGCGGCGCAAGCCGGGCTGATCATGCTGGAGAGCTACGTCCGCATGGGCTGGAAGCAGAGTCGGCTCTGCTATCTGCCACCCAGACCGAAAAGCCGCTCTTGGTGGCCGGGAAACGACGTGGTTTCCAGCTAGCGTCCCATCCTTCGAATGGGACAAACTCGCAGTCAGCCAACGCTGGGTGAGCCGTTCCGTGCCGACCAGGGGCGGTGGCTTCGAGTTTGTCCCAACCTGGCACCAGCACGCCAAAAGGGACAAACACGCTGTCAGCCAGCGCGGGGTGAGCCGATTCGTGCCTACCTGGGGTGGTGGCTTCGAGTTTGTCCCAACCCGGTGCCAGCACACCAAAAGGGACAAACACGCCAATGGCACCAGCACACCGAATGGGACAAACCCGCTGTCAGCCAGCGCGGGGCGAGTCGATTCGTGCCAACCAGGGGTGGTGGCTTCGAGTTTGTCCCGATTTCGGATCGGGGCGCGTCGGAGGGGCCGGGAGAACTTGTAGGCTTGCACGCGCATGAATGAAGCCCTGAGACGAAAGATTGCTGGTTGGATCCTGCTGCTGCTCGCAGCGGGATGCACTTTGCCGCCCGCAGATAAGACTCCAGAGCTTGCTATTGACCCCCGTCTCCCATCTCCCAAGGTGGCCTTGCGGGAATTGGATGAGTTGCGCCTCGTCCCGCGCCCGAAGCCAGATGGCAGCTATCGACGGGCCGAATTCGGCCCGCGCTGGTACGACACAGACGGAAACGGCTGCGACACCCGTGACGACATTCTCTACCGCGACGTGGACAAGTCAGTCCCGTTCGACGCCGCGCGGCAAGGCTCCTGCGACCATGACATGCTGGCGGGTAGCTGGTTTGATCCATACACCGGCGAGACGATCAGCGCCACCGATTTGAAGAACCAGGGTCAGGCGCAATCTATCCAGATCGAGCATGTGGTCGCTCTGGCAGTCGCCTGGCGCTACGGGGCAAGTGAATGGGACAAAGCTGCGCGGACAGAATTCGCCAATGACCAACTCAACCTGCTCGCTGTCTCCGGTGAGGTCAACCGCGCCAAGAGCGACCTGGATGCGGCCGGGTGGTGCCCGAAGCAGCCTTTCCAGTGCGCCTACGCGCTGCGCTATGTGGCAGTGAAAGCCAAGTGGAAACTGGCGGTGGACAGTTCGGAACGGTCGGCTCTGGCCCAAATGATAGATACCTGCGAGGTTTAGCAGAGCCTGTTGCTCAGCCACGACTATTATGAACCTTTGGCGGGTAAGCCCCCCGTCGTTGACTTGGGAGAGATTATGCCAAAGGTGACGTATTTCAGCGGAGAGACCTTCCCCCTGGAAATGCACAAAGTCCGGATCATTCAGAAGCTGACCTTGCTGCCAATCGAGTCGCGGCTGGAAGCGGTCGAAGGGGCTGGCTACAACACCTTCTTGCTGCAGAACAAAGATGTCTTCTTGGACATGCTCACCGATTCTGGGGTGAACGCGATGAGCGACCGGCAGCAGGCGGCCATGCTGCTCGCCGACGACGCCTACGCTGGCTCGGCGACTTTCACCAGGTTGCACGAGAAGCTAGTCGAGATTTTCGGCCAGCGGTATTTCTTGCCTGCCCATCAAGGCCGCGCCGCTGAGCACATCCTCTGCAGGGCTTATGTCAAGCCGGGGTCCATCGTTCCCTGCAACTACCACTTCACCACCTGGAAGGCGCACGTCACCGAACAGGGTGGCACCGTCGTCGAATTGCTCAAAAAGGAAGGCCTCGAAGTCAACTCGGATAATCCATTCAAGGGCAACTTCGACGTTCCGGCGTTGGAGGCATTGGTGGCCGAGGTGGGCGTTGATCGCATCCCCTATGTGCGCATGGAAGCTGGCACCAACCTGATCGGCGGGCAGCCCTTCTCGCTGGCAAACTTGCGCGAGGTTTCCGCTGCCTGCCGCAAGCATGGCATCAAAATGGTGCTTGACGCCTCTTTGCTGGCTGACAACCTTCACTTCATTAAGGCCCGCGAGCCTGAATTCGCCGCTGCCTCCATCGGCGAGATCGCCCGCAATATGGCGGACACCGCCGACATCATCTATTTTTCCGCCCGCAAGCTCGGCTTTGGCCGTGGCGGCGGCATCGTCACTGACGACGAGGGCCTCTACAAGGATATGCGCGGACTGGTGCCGATGTATGAAGGCTTCCTCACCTATGGCGGCATGTCGGTCCGCGAGATGGAAGCGATCACCGTCGGTCTGGACGAAACCCTCGATGAGGACATGATCAACCAGGGCCCGCAGTTCATCGCCCATATCGTCAAAACGCTGGACGATGCCGGCATCCCAGTCATCACACCACCGGGCGGACTTGGCGCCCACGTCGATGCGATGCGCTTCTTGGACCACCTGCCGCAGAGCCAATACCCGGCAGCGGCACTGGCCTCCGCGATCTTCATCGCCTCCGGTGTACGCGGCATGGAGCGCGGCACGATGTCAGAGCAACGCGAACCTGACGGCACCGAGCCGATGGCAGACATGGAATTGGTGCGCCTAGCCGTACCCAGACGTGTCTTCACCCTGTCTCAAGTGAACTACGCGATTGACCGGATAATGTGGCTGCACGCCAACCGCCGAATCGTCGGCGGCCTCAAATGGGTGGAAGAACCAGAGTTGCTGCGCTTCTTCTATGGTCGCCTAGCGCCAATCGGTGACTGGCATCACGAATTGGTCGCCAAATTCCGCGCCGATTTCGGCGACAGCCTCTGAGCGCTGCCAAGTTCAAAGCAGAACTAGCACCACCAGGTCAGGCGAACGGGTACTTGAACTTGGCACCATAGCCGAGTCGCGCCTCGTTGGAGCTGCCTGGTGCCAGCATCGGCGTGGCGGTTCGCCCCTGGCCAAATTGGGTGACAACTGTGGAAACGCGAAACCCCCGTCTCAAGTCGGGACGGTGAGCTGCGACACGAATGGGACAAACACCGCCCCAGCTGCGTCCAAGTCCGCCCTGAGCCGGAATGGACGCAGCTGGGTACGAGTTTGTCCCAAAATGTGCGGAGCGGTATGGGAGCAGCGCACTGTGGTGTGGTGTAGCGGCACTGGTGTTGGCTGCTGGTGTACCACTGGTGTTGGCTGCGGGTGTGCCACTGCGGGTGTTCCGCTGGTGCTGGTTCTGGCTCACTGGTCGCAGTCGGGTGTGCTGTTTTGCCGACAGCCTGCCGCATAGCGTTGGCGGGTGTTTACCAGGTGTTGTCGCTGGTTTGGTTCCATAGTTCCCAGTTGTGGTTGAGGAATTCCTCGGTGTCGAATGCGGGTTCCGGCCCGGCTTGGAGGCTCAACCGTTCAAAAGCCGCCTGCAAACCCTTGTGCCAAGGGCATACCATCGTGCCCTTGAGAGCGGCCCACAAAGCCATGCGCACATCATCGCGTCGCCTGGCCCTGCGGACCACCTCGCAGGCGGACTCAGCCAGCAGCTTGGTCACATGGAAACGCAGTGGGTCGGCCCAACGCCACCGGCCTCTCCTGATGTCGGCGAACACCGGCCCCCTGACCAACTCCAAAGCGCACACCAAAGACTCGTCGTCGCGCTCCGAGGGTGTGCGCCCAACTAAACTCAGCGCATCGCGGATGTCCCAGCCAACCAGCGGGGAAACCCGCACCCGGCCGGAATAGGCCATCGGCAGATACAGCTTTCCTTCCGGGTCGCTGCCTAGCCAATGCCGCAAATGGCAAAGATACGACCGGCTTGTGCTCTCGGCGATAGCCAACTGGTCCGCCATCTGCGCAACCGTCCGGCCCGGATGCTCCAAAATCCAAGTGAGCACCTCCAACAACTGCAACCGGCATTTGTCGGCTTCCGGGCCTTGGGCGTTGAGCAGGCTGGTAGACCCGATCGACAACAAACGCGGCCCCATGCCAGCCGCCCCAGTGTGAGTATCCATAAAAATCATGCCTCCGATTTCAAAACGGCAAAAATGTTACGGTGAGCCTAAGTCGAATCCAGCCCAAAAGCAATACCCCCGAATATAACGATTAGCTCACAACCACACCTCGTACCCACCCGCAACACCCAACAACACCAACGACAAGACCGCCCAACACCCGCACCCAAGCCATCACCGCCAACCCGAAACACGTCAATCTGAACTGGTACGGGTTCTCTGCCGCTAGTTTTGTCAGTGGCTGCCGCCGGTGGGGGCGGCTTGTTGGGTTTCTTAGTGCTCGGTTTTGACTTCGACCGGTGGCCGGGGCCGCGTGGAGCCGGTGGTTGTTGTGCTAGCGACCCATTCGGCGGTTGCCAGGCGGATGTCCTCAAGGTTGGCGAATCGCCCGTCCTGTTCGATGCACTCTGCCCTGTGGTCGTTCACGACCTCGGCAAGGGCGCTGTCGAGCTTGTCGCCGACGGTCCCGAGCGATGGGGCGATCCCGGCTAGCTGGAGAGTCGCTCTCTGTAGCGGATCGACGTGTGCTGACTGCCGTGACCGCTGTGGCGAACCAGACGGTCGGCGTCGGTACACCCATACGGATGCGACGTCGGCTGTGCGGCCACAGTGCCCACACGAGGGCACCGGACACCAGCCGGGTGGCCATGCGGCAGGCGGCATCCCATCCCACGATCATCCTGGTGTGCAGGTCGGTCATGAACGTGACGCACACCATCCGGACAAGGAACGCACCGAGGTCATGTTGGTTGCCCATCTGCTGTTCTGGCGGCCAGCGCGTCCAACCCGGCAGGAGTGTCCGTGGGCTGCTCGAACACCACTCACCAGCGCAATGTCTCCGCGCGCGCCCCGGTGCCCTTCGGCCTATCGCCTGAGTCGCCTTGCACACCGAGCCGTACCCATCCAGGTGCGACAGCACCATCCTCACCGCACGGCTCCTGACCTGCTTCGGATATCTTCTCGGCATGGCACCGACCTTCTCGTAAAAGAGGCAGCATCAAACCAACCGGCTCACCACCTCGGTCGGGGCCTACGGGTGCCCCGGCTGTTATGGGACTTGCGGAAGTCCGGCGTCGAACAAGCCAAAAGAAGCTAACGAACTGTCCTGCAAACAGAGTTAATCTCAGTCATGCGGGTTCCGTGGCGCAGCGCCATCGGAGCTTGTCCCCTTTGGGGCCGCTGGACTGCCAAGCGGACCTTGGCCGAGGAAATCGGAGACCGCACTGTTGGCCGGGCGTAACCATAGCTCGAGTGGTGAGGCTATCTGCAGCAGTTTTCCATCCGCCATGATAGCCACACGGTCTGCGATAGCGAATGCTTCATCTTGGTCATGGGTGACATAGAGGGTAGATGTGTTGGCGGCACGCAAGATGGCCTCCAACTCTTTGACCAAACGTTCACGCAGCGCCCGATCCAGCGCGGACAGCGGCTCATCGAGCAGCAGGAGTTTCGGACGAGGCGCTAGGGAACGAGCCAAAGCCACACGTTGCGCCTGCCCGCCGGAGAGTTCGGTGACGGCACGGTCGCCATAGCCTGCCATGTCTATCAGTTCGAGCAGTTCTGCCACGCGCTTTCGTCTGTCGGCCTTAGACCAGCGGAATAATCCGTAGCTGATGTTTCTCGCGACGTTCAGGTGTGGGAACAATTGGCAGTCCTGGAACATGACCACGAATCCACGCTCATGCACTGGTGTTCCGGCAAGATCTTTGCCACCCCAGAGGATGCTCCCGCCCGCCAAGGGTTCCAGTCCGGCAACCGCGCGCAACAGCGAGGATTTGCCCGATCCCGATGCCCCTAGCAGCGCGACGATTTCCCCCGGTCCTA
>JAIRXX010000134.1 GCA_031268065.1 Propionibacteriaceae bacterium | reverse complement strand
CGGCGTCCAGATGGTTGGTCGGCTCGTCCAGCAACAGCAGGTCGGGCTGCTGCAGCAGCAATTTGCACAGGGCTACCCGGCGGCGTTCCCCACCGGAGAGCACGTCCACCTGGGCCTCTGGGTCGGGGCACTGCAGGGCGTCCATCGCCTGTTCGAGCTGGGAGTCCAAATCCCAGGCCTCGCGGTGGTCCAATTCGGTCTGCAATTCGCCCATCTCGGCCAGCAGCGCGTCGTAGTCGGCGTTCGGGTCGGCCAGTTCGGCGGAAATCTCGTTGTAGCGGTCGAGCAGCGCCTTGGTCTCGGCCACGGCCTCTTGGATGTTCTCCCAGACGGTCTTGCCTTCGCTGAGCGGCGGCTCTTGCAGCAGGATGCCGACGCTCGCGTCCTTTTTCAATACGGCGTCGCCGTTGTCAGGCTTGATCATCCCCGCCATGATCTGCAGCAGGGTTGACTTCCCCGCCCCGTTCGGCCCGACCACGCCGATCTTGGCACCCTCGTAGAAGGCAAGCGTGATGTTGTCGAGAATCAGCTTCTCACCCAGCTTCTTCCTGACGTTGTGCATGGTGAAGACGAATTCCGGCACCGTTTCTCCTCGCGTAGATTAGCCGTCCAATTGTCGCACAACCGGATTAACGCCAGACCCGCTGCGCCCAGCGACCGGCTGCACCTCCCCGATCCCGGACGCCGGTTGGCGCCTGGGCAGGCCGCCAGAGCGAAATGCGCCGCGCCCGCCAGTCGTGGGAAGCCTCCAAAACGGCGCTGATATTCCTGTCGTTATGCTGTGACAATACGGCGTGCGTCGGCGGCTTAGACTGTTGTGGACGTTCCACAAACCTACACAGGGGGCAACGATGACCACTGCGGAAGAGGTGCTGGCAGGGAAACCGGCGACTATCCCGGAACTGCTCGACTGGCGGATCGCGCAAACGCCGGACAAAGAGGCGTTCCGTTTTCGCGGGCCGGACGACGGCTGGACCAGCATCGACTGGGCGGAGACCGGGCGGCGGATCGAACGTGTTGCGGCGGGGCTTTTGTCGCTCGGTTTGCAGTATGAGGAGCGGGTGGCGATCATCTGTTCGACCCGCATTGAGTGGATTCTCGCCGATTTGGGCGTGAATATCGCTGGCGGGGCCACCACAGCCATCTATCCGCAGACGCAGGGCGAGGATTTCGAGCACATCGTCACCCATTCCGGTTCGGTGATCATGTTTGCCGAGGATCAGGAGCAGCTCGACAAGCTGAACGGGTGTACACCGGCAGCACAGCAGGTGGGCTATGTCATCTTGATCGACGGCGAGGTCAGCTCCGGCCAAGACCGGGTTTTGAGTTGGCGCCAACTCAGCGACCGGGGTGAGAAAGCTCTGGCCGCAGACCCGGACTTGCTGAAGCGGGTGCGGCAGGGGATAAACGGGGACTCGCTGGCAACACTCGTCTACACCTCTGGCACGACGGGGATGCCCAAAGGCGTCGAATTGACCCATCGCGGCTGGGTGTACGAAGGCTTCGCAGTTGACCGCATCAACATCATCAACTCAGCTGACACGCACTTCCTCTGGCTGCCGCTCAGCCACGTCTTCGGCAAATGCGTGGCTATGGCCCAATTCGCCATCGGTTTTGTGCAGGCGGTGGACGGGCGCGTTGACCGTATCGTGCAGGGATTGGGCGAGTTGAAGCCGCAGGTCATGTGCGGTGCTCCGCGAATCTTCGAGAAAGTCCGCTCCACGGTGATGCTCACTTCGCGCACCGGGGTCAAATCCAGGATTGCCCGTTGGGCGTTCTCCATCGGCAGGGCTTCCCGCGAGCACCGGCTCGCCGGGCGCAAGCTGCCGATCCCGCTGCGTCCCGCCTACGCGCTGGCCAACGCGCTGGTCTTCTCCAAGCTGAAGCAGAAGATGGGCGGAAACGTCGAATTGTTCATCTCCGGATCGGCCAAGCTGAGCGCCCAGGTGCAGGCGTGGTTTTACTCCGCTGGCATTTTGATCGTGGAGGGGTACGGGCTCACCGAGACTTCGGCCATTTCCTTCGTCACCCATCGCCAAGACCCGCGCTTCGGCACGGTTGGGCCGCCGCTGCCTGGCACGCAGGTGCGGATAGCCGATGACGGCGAGGTATTGATCAAAGGGCCGGGTGTGATGCGCGGCTACCACAAGAATCCGGAGCTGACCAGGGAGATGCTGACCGACGGCTGGTTCCACACCGGCGACATCGGGCGTTTGGACGACGCCGGACACCTGATCATCACCGACCGCAAGAAGGACTTGATGAAAACTTCCGGCGGCAAATATGTCGCCCCGGCGAAAGTGGAGACGGTGATCGCCGCGTCGGTGCCCTATGTGTCGCAAGTCGTGGTCGTGGGAGATGGGCGCAAATACATCTCCGCGTTGATGACGATGGACCGCGACAACGTTTTGAACTGGGCCGGACGCCACGCCATGACCACCGAGAGCTATGAGACGATCCTGGCCAGCCCCGAATTCCGGGAGAGCATCGAGCGCGGCGTTGACAGCGCCAATGCGAGGTTGGAGCGCTGGGAAACGGTGAAGAGGTTCGCCATCTTGCCCACCGAATTCTCCGTGGACGACGGCGGCGTCACCCCGAGCATGAAAATTCGGCGGGCGAGCATCGCCAAGACCTACGCCGATGTGGTCGATTCCCTCTATGAAGAAGAGCCGGTCCCAGACGCCGGGTGATCCGGTGGGCCGTGCCGCGCCAGCGCGGCGTTCTCGATGAGGATTGGCTGGCAATGCTGGATGGAGGCTGTGTTGCCTGTTGCTGTCGCCCCCTTATACCGTACGAGATAGTACGAAAGGTGTTGAAATGGCTACGGTGACTGCGAGAGATGCCAGGCAGCGGTTGTTTACCTTGATCGCAAGCGTAAACGAAGATCACGTCCCTGTGGTGATAACGTCGAAAGCCGGGAATGCGGTCCTGGTGGCAGAGGAAGACTTTGAAGCCTGGCAGACCACCCGCCATCTGTTCTCCACCCGCGCTAATGCCACCCATTTGCTGGATTCCCTTGCCCAAGCAGGGCGGGGCGAGTCCCAAGCCGGTGAATTGGACCTGTCTTGAACCTCGCTTTCACTCCGAACGGCTGGAATGATTACTGCTACTGGCAGCGGGCAGATCGCTCAATGCTGAAGCGGGTCAATCGGCTGATCACTGAGGCGTTGCGGGAGCCGACCTCGGGTATCGGGAAGCCCGAGCCACTGAAGTATCAGCTTGGCAACGTCTGGTCGCGGCGCATTACCGAGGAACACCGCCTCGTCTATCTGGTCGGTGGCGACCTGTTGACCGTGCTTCAGGCCCGATTTCATTACGACGACTAGTTCACTAGGGGTCTGAAGCTTCGACGGATGGGCCGAGTTTTTCTCTCGGGGTCCCCGCAAAGTATCGGAGAGAGCGAAGCGAACGGAGAACTTTGCAGGGTTGCCTTTGACTAGCCTCAGGCAGTGTGATCCCGCGCCCATGCCTCGAAACCGGCCACCATCAGGTCTAGTCCGAAGAGATACTGTTCCGGCGAGGCGTAGCCGCCGTAGTTTGCGAACTCGCGCAGAAAAGCGGCCTGCTGGGCCGCGTGCGGCACCAGGTGAAGCTCCACGTCCTCGAAGGGGTCCTCCAAGCCTTCTTCGGCAACGTTGAGGGCGTGGTCTGCGGCGTCCAGGCAGAATCCCAGGGTGTAGTTGGTGATCGCGTGCCCAAACCGGATCCCGGTCTCGGGGGGCAGGGATGCGCACGACACGGCGCGGATGGCTGAATCGGCGATGGGGATCACGCCGGGGAAGACCGAGGCGCGGCGGGCGCACAGCGGCGTCACGTTGGGGTGGGCGTCCAACACGCGCTTGAGTTCAAGCCCGATCTGTTTTAGCTGGTCCGTCCAGCGAGCCGAGGGATCTGGCAGGACGGCGCCGGAGAGCGCCAGATCCGCGACGCCACGCAGCAGCGCGTCCTTGTCCGCAACGTGCCGGTAGAGCGCCTTGGCGGTCACGCCCAGGCTACCGGCTACGGCTTGCATGGTGCAGCCCTCTAGCCCGCGCGCGTCTATCAGGTCCAACGCCGCCTGCAGGATCTGCGGGCGGCTGAGGTCGCGGTGGCGCACGCGCG
>JAIRXX010000083.1 GCA_031268065.1 Propionibacteriaceae bacterium | reverse complement strand
AGATGGTCAACCACGCCGGACGCGGTGAGTTTGGAGCCATCAGCGAAGAGCACCCCCTCGCGGAGGGTGAATTCGAATTCTTGGTTGCCTTCGCCAACATAGCCCCATTCGGTCGCCAGCGATGGGCGGTAGCCGTCGATGGTGGAGCGCTGGATGATGGGCGCATAGGCCAGATCGGCGTACCATTGCGCCGCTTGGTTGATCTGGGCCGGGTCTAGGGTGCCGGGGCCGGCAGACATGACGACGTTGAGCACCTGCTTGCCGCCATCGGCGGTGGACGATGCTTGGGGGCTGCTGGACGCCGGCGGCGAGCAGGCGGCTAACCCGAGCGCCAGGGCGCCGGCTGCTAGGCAAGCCGCCGCAGACTTGCCGAAGGTGTGTGCGCGAGAAGACATCTTGACCAACTTCCTTGTCGTGCCGGATTTCCGCTCTGACGGAGACCAGCGAGATTGCTGGTTCAATCAAACATCGAAAATGTAAGCGCTGTCAACCAATTCGTCGAAGCACTTCGATCTGTGATCGAACTGTTACACTCCACGTCCTCCCCGGTGCCAGCCGCCCAGGCGATCCCGAACGCCGGGCACGCCATCGCCAGCTTCGGCATGGACGCCGCAGCCTTGGGCGCGGCAATGTGCTGCTAGTATTGGCCCGGCGTATTTTTTAACAAAATCAAACGGCGAACACCTTATCGCAATAGGGCGAGAGGGCATGAGAGAGATGACTGCGGTGAAGAAGCCATTGAAGCATGTGGTGATATTCCTTGTGCTTACTTTTATCCAAACTTGGCTGTCTTACGCTGCGATCATCATATTTAAGTTGGACGCTGTGGGAGGGCTTGGCATGGCCTTCCTCATATGTGGCGGCATGGCCCCATCCCTAATTGGCGTCATCATGGCGCTCATCACCTATGACAAAGACGCCAGAAAAGAATACTTCAGGCGGTTTTACCAGGTGCGGCGCATAAGTGTTTTCTGGTGGCTTTTCATTTTGCTGGCCTTCCCGGCCATCCATGCCGTTACCGCCCTGATCACGCTGGCTTACGGCGGCGAGATGCCGACAGCACACCTGCTGCAGTCCATTATTCAGAACCCAGCCTCGCTGTTGCCGGTCCTCCTTGTTGGCTTCTTCGTCAACGGCGCCTGGCCGGAGGAATGGGGCTGGCGCGGCTTTGCCCTACAACCGCTGCTGGACAGGTTTGGCTTTGTGAAAGCCAACTTGCTGCTTGGTTCAATATGGGCAGTTTGGCATTTGCCCCTATTTTTCATGCCCGCAATGGGACACTACCAAATGGGGTTTACCGGCTTTTGGTTTTTTGTCGCGCAATCCATCGGATTGTCGATGATTATGGCCTTTGTGCATCTAAAAACCAAGCAGAGCATTTTAGCCGCAATGCTGCTGCACATGTTTTACAATCTCACTTTCAACCTGGCGGCAAACTTCTCTGGGGCCTATGAGCGGATTGTGTATTCGCTGACCCTGATTGCCGGCGTCGCCATCGGCGTATACATAAGTTCGCGCCGCCAAGCCGAGGCTTAACAACCACTCAGATATTTTCGCTCCACCCAGGGCATCAAGACCAGGCTTCCGCCCAGCTTGACCGCAAACGCGCCCAAGCAGGCGACTCCCCCGACCAATTGCCCGGAACAGAGCAATGTCCAACCACCGGCGAAGAGGGTGGCAAGCTGCACGGCTGTCACCGCTGATGAGATGGCCCGACTCGGACGAGGTGCCTTCCCAGCTATCGCCACCGACAGAATCTCGAATGCGGCAGCGGCAACGCATGCTATTCCCCACCAGGGATAACCCAGAAATACCAGGGCGATACCTCCGCCGATCACAGGGATGGCGTCAGAGATTGATTTAATCTTGAGCGCCCGACTGACTGCGGATGCATCGGGCTTTGCCACAGCTTTTCTCATATCCGCACAATACCCTTCTGGCATCATCACCGCGTGATCGCGGCAGAATATGCCTACACGTTGACCCATGACCGTCCGGCGCTGCGCGGGCAAGCTCCGCCGTAGCTCCTAGTCTGGTCTGCTAGTCTGGTCTGGTGAGTATTCAAGCAAATATCCAAGAAGCCAAGGGCTGCTTATCGCGGTTGATTGCAAGCGCAGAGAGCGGCGAACATGTCGTGATAGCGCGAGCTGGGCGGCCCGTGGTCGAACTCACCGCAGTGCGTCAGCCCGATGTGCCGCAGTTCGGCTGGCTGAACGCACCGGTCGGGGACGGCATTTTGGACCCGCTGACCGAGGAAGAATTGCGGGAATGGGGCTGGGAGTGAAGCTCCTCCTCGACACCCACACAATCTTGTGGATGGCCGCGGCACCGGCAAAACTATCGCACCCAGCTTGTGTACAGCTGGCCGAGACTGGCAACAAGCGCTTCGTCTCAGCCATCAGCGTCCTTGAGCTTTCCATCAAGCACCGGGTGGGAAAGCTGCCCGAAGCGGCAACGCTGCTGGCTGACCTTGAAGACATGTTGGCCCGGTTGGCCGCAAAAGAATTGCCGATCACGTCTGCGGAAGCCAATTTGGCGGGTTCGCTGCCGTGGGAAAACCGCGATCCGTTTGACCGCATCCTGGCGGCCCAAGCTATCAGGCAGAACCTGGTGTTGGTTTCCGCCGATATTGCCTTCGACTCCATCGGCGGTGTGAACCGGCTCTGGTAACGGGCGGCGACATGCGTGCAAGCGCTGACAGCCACCTGGCGGATTGCGGCAGAATATGGCTATGGGCACAATCATTGACGACGTGGCCAAGGCCGCCGGAGTCTCCACCGCCACCGTCTCACGGGCACTGCGCGGACTGCCGAATGTCACCGCATCGACCAAGGAGTTGGTGCTGCGCGCGGCAGCTGAACTGGGCTACGTACCTTCGCGCAGCGCCTCGGCGCTGGCCTCTGGACACACCCGCTCAGTCGGCTTGGTGGTGCCTGCGATCTCCCGCTGGTTCTTCGCCACCGCGCTGGAGGGAGCCGAGCACACGCTGCGCTCCGCAGGTTTCGACGCCCTGCTCTACTCGCTGCCTGACGACACCTCCCCCCGCGCGGCATTCGATCCGGATGTGCTGCGCAGCCGGGTGGACGCGGTGCTGGTGGTTAGCATGTTCTTCACAGCCGACGAAGTGGAGTTGCTGCGCTCGTTGCAGTTGCCGGTGGTCTTCGTCTCAGTGGCCCAGCCTGGCTTCAGCCATGTCGGCATCGATGACCAGGAAGCGGCCATCCAAGCGGTCTCACATCTGATCCAACTCGGTCACAAAGTGATCGGGCAGATCAGCGGCGCCGCGTCAGATCCGAATCCGCACTCGCCGACGGCCCGACGCCGCTCCGGCTGGCGGCTCGCCCTGGAACGGGCTGGGCTGGAAGCCGCCGACGAACTGGACGAGCCGGGAAACATGAGCGCGGACGGCGGCCTGCTGGCCACCCACGCCCTGCTTGATCGCCGCCCGGATATCACCGCGCTCTTCGCCTCCTCCGACGAGACCGGCATGGGTGCCATCCAGGCGCTTAGGGAGCGCGGCCTGGCCGTCGGCAAAGACGTCTCGGTCGTCGGCATCGACGGCCACAACCTGGGCGGCGTCGTCGGTCTGACTACGGTGACCCAGCCCGCCTACGACCAGGGCGCCAAAGCCGCGTCCATGCTGCTGGAGGCGCTGGCCCAGCCCAGTCCGGAATTGGTGAGCGTCATCTTCGGCACAACGCTGCTACAGCGGTCATCTGCCGGACCCGCGCCAGGGTGACCTTCTCCGCGCTGGGGACCGCAATGCGGGGTGAAGGCAATGCGTGGTGAAGGCAATGCGTGGCGGCGAAAGCGACAATCGGGAGCCGGTATTCGATTGGCTTGACCCGCAGCCGGGCCTTCCCCGCTGGCGGTGCCGTTAACCGGCGCTTTCCAACTGAAGGCATTCCACGCCCGCGTGCGTTATCCGCACCCTGCTCCGCTTCCCTTTGACCGTCAGGTTGAACTCCAGGCTTTCCCAGCCAGCCGGGAGCCTCGGATCGAGGGTTGGCGCGTCGGCGCAGTCGCGCAACCCGCCGAAGCCGCGCACCAACGCCGTCCAGACTCCCCCGGCGCTGGCCACATGGACGCCGGAGGCGGAGTTGGCGTGCAGGTCTTCCAGGTCGATGCGCAGCGCGGAACCGAAATAATCCAGCGCCAGCTGCTCTTGCCCGACCTCGGCGGCGACCGCCGCCTGGATGGCGACCGAGAGGGTGGAATCTCCGGTGGTGAGCGGATCGTAATAGTCGAAGTCGGCGCGTTTTTGCGCAGGGGAAAAACGATCCGGGAGCAGCAGCAGGGCGAGCACGGTGTCCGCCTGCTTGAGCACCTGGTGCCGGTAGATGACCAATGGGTGATAGTGCAGCAGCAGCGGTCGTTTTTGCGCGGCGGCGCTGAAGTCCCAGGGCTGGCGATCCAGGAAGCCCGCGTCCTGCGGATGGACGCCGCGTGCCTCGTCCCAGGCCAGGTTGACCAAGGCCGCCGTATCCCGCCAACGGTCTGGCTCATCTGGCCAGATGGCCAGCCGGTCCCGCGCCGCCGCCCAGCCAGCCGGATTCTCCGAGCGCAGTGCCGCACAGGCCTCGGCGGCGGCTTCCAGGTTGAAGCCAGCCATCGCATTCGTGTAGAGGTTGTCGTCCACCACCGCCGAATATTCGTCCGGGCCGGTGACGCCGTGGATGTGGAAGGCGCCGTCGCCGCCGATGAATCCCAGGCTCGCCCACATTCGTGCCGTCTCCACCAGGATGTCCACGCCGTAGCTGGCCAGGAATTCGCGGTCCCCAGTCACGGCAACGTACTGCGCGGTGGCATAGGCGATATCCGCATCGATGTGGTACTGGGCGGTGCCTGCCGGATAGTAGGCGGAGGCTTCCTCGCCGTTGATGGTGCGCCACGGGAAGAGCGCCCCGGCCACGTCCAGCATCGCCGCTCGGCGGCGGGCGGCGGGCAGCATCGCGTGCCGGAATTCCAGCGCTGCCCGAGCGGCAGCCGGAGCGCAGTAGGTGAGGAAGGGCAGCACGAAAATTTCGCTGTCCCAGAAATAGTGCCCGGAATACCCCGACCCGGTGAGTCCCTTGGCGGCGATCCCATGCCCGGCAAGCTGCGCCGAGACCTGCGCCAATTGGAAGAGTTCCCAGCGGATCGCCTGCTGGACACCACCATCCGCGCCAATGCTGACGCCGTCTTTGGCCTCTCCGACCTCCGCATCCTGGACCCCGGAATCCTGGACCCCGGAATCCCGGACCACGGAATCCCCTGTCTTCACCACGACGTCTGCCCGCTCCCAGAAATCTGCCAGCCAAGCCGTCTGCTCCCGCAGCAGGGCATCCACTCCGCGAGCTACTGCCCCAGCCAGCGTGTCTTGGCAGCGGGCAACCAAGGCGGCCACCGGCTGATCAGCGGTGACCGCCAGGCCCTCCAACACTCCCAGTGGGGGAACGAGATCGGCATGTGCGGCGAAATAGGTGGTCAGCCGGAGGGTTTCGCCAGGTGCCAGCACCGCTCGGGAATCTGTCTCATGGCATACCCCAGCCGCCACCGTCGCGGCGGAACCTGTCTCATGGTCTACCCCAACCGCCAGCATCGCGGCGGAATCCATCTCATGGCGTACCCCAACCGCCACCGCCAAACGGGAATTCCGGCAGCGCAACGCCTGGCAGTAGCAGCCGTCTAACCCCCACTCGCCGACCGGTTCCAAACCCCCACCACTCGCCCGCTCCCCCAAGCGCGGGTCCGCCAATGCCTGGTCTTCCGCAACAGCGGCATCCGGCGAGGCGGTGAAAAGCTCCAGCGCAGCGGCAAAACGCACCTCTGCCGGGACATCCAGCGCGGTGACTTCCACCTGCCGCAGCGCCAACCCGGCCTCGAACATGGCGACGAACCTGCGCACGGCCACCCGGACCCGCCCTGCTTCCGGGACGTGCCAGACCTGTTCACCGCTGACCTCGCCAGTGCGGAAGTCCAACGTCCGCCGGTCATCCTCCAAGACGGCAGACCCCTGCCGCAGCCAGACACCGTTAACGCTCAGCCGCAGCACCGGCTCCGGGATGGCCTGGATGGTCTGGCCAACTGTGGCGAATCCGTAGGCGTCCTCCGCGTGGCGGATGCGGAAAGTCTCATGGAAACCATTCAAGTAGCAACCCTGTGGCCCGCCCAGCCCATCGCCGCGCAG
>JAIRXX010000061.1 GCA_031268065.1 Propionibacteriaceae bacterium | reverse complement strand
CTGTTTGAAGGCCGATACCAGTGCCCATACGACAGGGGCGAGGAAGGCCAGCGTCATCACGGCTAGGAAGGCATGGCTGGCCGCGTGTGCTGCGACCCGTTTTCTGGAAAGGTTGCCGCTCATGGTCAGTCTTTCGGGCTGAGCAGTCGGACGAAGAGCAGCGACAACCCCATGACGATCACGACGAGCAGGAACGAATTGGCTGAGCCGGTGCCCAGATCGGCGCGGTTGATGTGGTTGTAGAGGTAGAGTCCGGCGGTCGTGGTGGAGTTGTACGGCCCGCCCTTGGTGACGACGTAAGGCTCGGTGAACATCTGGAACACCGCCAAGGTTTGCATGACGATGGCGAACATCAGGGTCCGCCGCAGCAGCGGGAGGGTGATGCCGGTGACCTGGCGCAGCCGTCCGGCCCCGTCAATGGCGGCCGCCTCGTAGTAGGCCGGGTCGATGGACTGGAGGCCGGAAAGCAGGATGATCATGATGAAACCGGTCGTCTTCCAGATGAAGAGCAGCGCCAACGTCGGTTTGGCCCACTGGCTGGTCACCAGCCAGCCGATGTCGGGTATGCCGAAGACTTTGAGCACGCTGTTCACCGCCCCGTAATCCTGATCGAATAAAACGATCCAGATTTGGGCGACTGCCACCAGCGGGGTGACGAAGGGGACGATGATGGCGACCCGGTAGAGATTGCGCAGCCGCAGCGCGGCGTTGTTGAGCAGGAGGGCGATCGCCAGCGCCAGCGCCATTTGGGCCGGGACGATGAGCAGCCACAGTGCGGCGGAATTCCGCAGCGACTCCCAGAATGCCGGACTGGACAGCAGATAGCCGTAATTTTCCCAGCCGACCCATTCGGCCAGACCGGCGCCGTGCCATTTGGTGAAGCTGAGCCGGAAGGTGAAGACCATCGGATAGACGCTGAACGCGACGAATACCGCGACAAAGGGGGCAACGAATAGATAGGGCCAGCCCCAGCGGCGGGCCGAGCGCCGCCAGCGCCGCGCCGGACCAGCGGGGCTGGCAGCTTTCGGCGCGGCGATGGCGGTCATCCGGGTCTCCTAACGGTGGTTGGCTATTGCCGGCTTGGGGAAGCGGCGGCGGCTGATCTTGAAATCACTGCCGGTCTACCAGGTTGGCCTGGATGTCCTTGGCCGACTGGTCGAGCACTTCTTGCGGAGTCATTGCCCCGTCGAGCATCTTTTGGACGTTGTTGCCGAGATACTCGACTGCCCCATCCCACCAGGTGGGGGTGGGGGTGCCTCCGGGAATCTGCTTCCCGGCCTCAATGGCGGTGGTCCACAGGTCTTGGTTGCCCAGCGCCTCGACCGGTTTGAACAGCGGCTTGGCCGGATCGGCAGCCGGTTGATAGGCCGGGATCGAGGTGTTCAAGCCGCCCGGATAGACCTTGTTCGGCCCGTACACGGCGGTGTAGCCCGTTTCGTCGAACATCAGGAATTCGTAGAAGAGCCAGGCCAACTGGGAATTCTTGCCCTGCTTCGGCAGGATGAACGACGATCCGCCCATCGCTCCGCCGCGTGCGCCGCCCGTTTCCCAGGCTGGCAATTGCATGGCCCGCCACTGCCCGGAAGTGATGGGAAGTTGCTGCTGCGGGGCGAAGTCGAACCAGATCGCCCAGGGGTAAAACACTTCGTCACCAGCCTCTAACGCGCCGATGTCGCTGGGGGTCAGATATTCGGCGCGGGTTCCCAGCCCTTGTTTGGCCACCTCGTCCAGCCAAGTGAGGATCTTCAGGTATTCCGGCGAATTCAGCCGCAATTCCCCGTTGGCGTCGGCCATTGAGGTGGCCAGCTGGTTCGCGTACATCTCCAATTGGAGCTGGCCCAGCCAGGCGCCCTGCTCCAGATGGATCGGCTTGGCTGAGGGCCGGTAATCCTGGTATTTCTTGGCGGCGGCCAGCAGATCGTCATAGGTGTTTATCGCGGCAGGGTCGATTCCGGCCTTGTCCAGCGCTGCCGCGTTGTAGAAGAGCAGGCCGGGGTCAAGGTCGTAGGGGACGCCGTAAATGCCATCGGCCACCGTGTTGACATCAATTTTTTGCTTGGTGATTTTGTCCAGGTACGGGGCGAGCACGTCGCTCAAATCCCACAGGTGGTCTTTGTATCCGGCCACATAGGCGTCATCGAGGAATACGCCGTCAGGCACGTCGGTGCCGGTGATTAGCGTGTTCTGCAGCTTCGCGGCGATGTCCACCGCTTCGTGGTGGACTGTGATGCCGGGGTATTTGGCGTTAAAGGATTCGATCACCGCGTCAAAGACCTCGTATAGGTCGCCGGAACGGTCCCAGATCACGATTTCCCCGGTCGGTGACGCCTCGCTGGGGGCCTGCAGCCGATCAGGATTGGTTTGCGGGGGTTCGGAAGTGGGGCCGGAAGGGGTGTTTGCGGCGATGTCCGGGCCGCAAGCCGCCGTCAAGCCGACGGCCAGGACTAGGGCGGCCAGCGTGGCGAGCCGCTTGGTTGGTGTGTCTTTCATGTCGCTCCTTCGAGCTAGGAGGCCTCTTTGCCAACGTGTGCAAGAGAATATCAGTGGTTTGCTAACGTTGTAAAGTAGTACCGAGTTACCAAAGACCGAGTTACCGAAGGAGGTACCGTGGCAGCCACCCTCCGCGACGTTGCTGATCTTGCCGGTGTGTCTATCCGCACTGTCTCCAACGTCATCGCCGACTATGAGCACGTCTCCAAGCCCATGCGCGCCCGCGTCCAGCGGGCCATAGCCGACCTCGACTACCGGCCCAATCCGGTCGCCCGACTGCTGCGCACCGGGCGTACGGGCCTGCTCGCCCTAGTCGTCCCCGAGATCGACGTTCCCTATTTCAGCAAGTTGGCCCGCAACGTCATCCGGGCGGCAAGCCAAGCTGGGTTCCATGTCATGATCGACCAGACCGGGCACGACCGGGACCGCCAACGCGCCCTGTTGCGCGGCGCTGACCGGACCCTGCTTTTCGACGGCGTGCTGTTCTGCCCGTTGGCCACCGCCGACGACCTTGCCGACGTCGGGGTTGACCAACCGCTCATCCTGTTGGGCGAACATAGCTTCGACGGGCGTTTCGACCATGTGGCCATCGACAATGTTCGCGCCGCCCAAGACGCCACAGCCCATCTGATCGGGCTGGGCAAGCACCGCCTCGCCGCCATCGGAGCGCAGCCAGGCGAAGATTTCGCCACCCCGCTGCAGCGCACCGAAGGTTTCACCCGCGCCTTGGCGCAAGCTGGATTCGATGCCTCCCCCGAACAAGTCTGCCCCGCCGCCCACTACAGCCGCCAAGATGGCTACCGGGCCGCCGCCGCGCTGATCGACGGCCCGACCCGGCCAGACGGCATCTTCTGCTACTCCGACCTGTTGGCGATGGGCGCGATCCGCGCCGTCTTCGACGCCGGCCTGAGCGTGCCCGAAGACATCGCCGTAATCGGCATCGACGACATAGAGGAAGGCCGCTTCGCCCGTCCCTCGCTCAGCACCGTCTCCATCGACACCCGCTTCATCGCCGACCACGCCGTAGCCGCCGTAGCCGCCCGCATAGACAACCCCAACCTGGCGGCCCAAGAAACCCTAGCCCCCCACACCCTAGTGCCGCGCGAGAGCACCAAGCAGCCCGAGCGGCGGCGCTGTCCCACGGCGCCGAGTTGCTGATCCTTGACGAGCCGACTTCAGGGCTGGACCCGGTGGCCCGCGACGAACTGTCCGACCTGCTGCGCGAATTCGTCATTGACGAGCGGCACTCGGTGTTCTACTCCACCCACATCACTTCCGACCTGGCCAAGACGGCTGACAACATCGTTTTCATCCTCGCCGGGCGGATTGAGTTCAGCGGCCTTTGCGAAGACCTTGGCAACGCCTATCTGCGGGTCAGTGGCGGCGTCGGGGAAATTCCTCCCGAACAATGCGGCCAACTGATCGGCTATCGGGAACACAGCACCGGCTTTGAGGCCATGATCGCTGCCGGGCCCGCCGCCAAATTGCCTAAGGGGCTGGTGGTCGAGCCGGTCGATTTTGACCAGTTGATCGTCTTCATGAGTGGGGGGAGCAAAACCCATGTCACTTCGTCTTTCTGATCAGCCGGGCGCCGCAGAGCCGCCTGCTGCGACATCGCGTACGCTCCGACCCAGCGCCATCCGCTTTGCCCGCCTCGACATGCTGACCGTCAAACCGTATCTGACGGTGAAGAACGCGCTAATTTTCCTAGTTGTCGCGGTATTCGTCGGCTTCGGTATAGGCAATACCAGCGGAACGCTCGCCGTAGTGATGATGATAGCCGTCGTCTACGCGGGGTATCCGTTCGCCGTCGGGGAGCGGTCGAATCTGGACGCGCTCTACGTGATGCTCTCCGTCTCCCGCCGAACGGTGGTGGCGGGTCGATACCTGTTTGTGGCCGCGCTCGATGTGGCAGCCGCACTGCTGGCAGTGCTGGTGAGCCTGCCCATCGTGGTGTGGCTGTCCGCCGATCCGGTTGAACTGGCCTGCTCCCTGGTGGCGGTGCTGATCGCAGTCGTGCTGATGGAATGCCTGCAACTTCCCATCTATTTCAAGGTCGGTTACACCAAGGGAAGAGCCGCCAGCTACGTACCAGCCCTGGCCCTCGTGGCAGTGGTGGTGCTGGCCGCGAATCTTGTCGGCTCAAACGAGGCGCTGGCTAGGCAACTAACCTCCGCCTCGGCCTTGATTGCCGCTAATCCCCTGCTCGCCACGCTGCTCTTGGCGGCGGCGCTGGTCGCTGTGGTCGCCGTATCGCTCGCGGTGTCCACCCGTTTCTACCAGGCCAGAGAGTTCTGACGCCAACCCCCACTGGCACCAGCAACGTCTTGATGGAAACGGGCTTGGCGGCGGACTCTAAACCTGTCGGCGCTAGTGCCCGAATTGCAGCAAGGGCAGCGCGGAGGCCCTGCGGCTAGGCCGGGTCGGCTAGCTCGTCCAGCAGGGTGCGCGAAGGGATGAAGAACAACTGGCCAGTGCGGATTTGGCTGAAATGCAGCAGATAGTCACCCAATTTGAGCATCTGGGCCAGCATTTCCTTGGTCACCAACCAGCTTCGGGAATAGCCGATGAAATAGGTGCCGGTCTCCCCGGTGGCAAGATCGGAGAAGGGGACATTCATCCGGACGATCTTCTGCTCCACGCCGTCTGTTTCGGTTTTCGCGGCAATGTTGTGGGCATTGGGGAATTTGGCGTCGTCGTCCAACTCCAGATCGGAGAATTTCTGCCGCCCAACCGCTCTCTCCTGCTCCTCGGTGGCCAGCCCCTTCCAGAAGTCCATGTCATGCACCCATTTCTGGGCAAAAGCGTATGAACCTCCCGCAAATTCGGCATCCTCGTCTCCGATTACGGCATAGCTGGCGCTGTCCTCTTCGTTCGGCGCCTCCGTCCCGTCGATGAAACCGATGATGGCACGCCCCTCGAAGTAGCGGAAACCTTGGGTTTCGTCCAGCACGTCCGCTGCCGGGGAAACGAAGCCGCTGAGCTGGTCCACAATCTCGTAGATGACCGCCTGCCGCCCGGCCCGCAAGTGCAGGAACAGATCGGCGGGCGTCCCCGGCATCTCGAATCCATTCCCGCTCATCCCGGCGAAGTCTTCTAGCTCCGCAGGCCTGGCCGCCTCGGGGAAGAGGTAATCCCACCCCTGGCGGCTGAAACCGAAGGCGCATTTCAGCCCGGCCTCTGGGCAGCGTATCCGCATGCTGTTGAGCACTGAAGGCAGCCGGCCGGCGAATTCAGCAATTGCCGCCCGCTCAGCCGCCTGATCCTCCCTTTTCAACGCAAATGTTATGAAAACGACATTCTCACCGGCGTCCTTGTAAACGTCCTGGGCCTTAACGCTGTTGCTCACCGCGATCACTCCTCGATCCGCTCTGACCAGTCCAGACTAACCCATCTGTAGCTGTTGGGCGGCCAATAGCCACAATGGCTGATCATCTTCAACCTGTGTCAGGCTGCTGCGACCGCCGGTGCATTGCTCCGGCGATCATGCAGCCTGGCGATGAGTTCGGCAATCAGGTAAAGCACTGCCATCGGCGCCGCCAATGCCAGCATCGAAAACGGATCAGTGGAGGGTGTGGCAGCAGCTCCGAAAACGAAAGTGCCGAAGATGACGTATGACCGGATCTTCCCAAGCCTCTTTGCTGACACCACCCCGGCGAAATTGAGGCCCACGACCACCACCGGCATCAGGAATCCAAGTCCGAACACCACCATCAACCTAAGAGTGAGTTCAAAGAATTGGTTCACTTCAAGCAGGTTGGTTATCGGCACACTGTCAGGGGTGAAGGACAACATCACAAAGATGCCTTGCGGTAGCACTAAGTAACCGATCAACACTCCGAGCAAGAACAATGGGATGGCGCTGGCGAGAAAGGTCAACGCCCATTTCTTCTCTTTTTTCAGCAAAGCTGGAGAGATGAAAGCCCAGAGCTGGTAAAGCCAAAATGGGCAGGAGACGACCAAGCCCGCCACCACGCACATAACAAGCGCAAGCATGAATGGCGCTGTCACCCCGGAAATCACTGTCACAGTTTCCATCTCTGGATGGCTGCTAGTCAGCATGTCGCGCGCCTGCAGATAGGGATACATCAACAACCTGTAGATGCCCTCATAAACAAAGGCAGCCCCGATTGCGCAGACTACAATCCCGATAACAGAAACCACCAACCGGTAACGCAACTCACGCAAATGGTCGGCCAAGGCCATCTGGCCATCGTCCCGCAGCTTCGGAGGTAGAAACCGGCGGACGCGCGGCGGTTTCACTGTTCGACAGCGGGTCCGTCGTCGGTTGTGGAGGCGTCAATGGCGGCTTTGCCCTTTCCGGCCTCCTCCTTGAACTCCCTGATGGCTTGGCCAGCGCTCTTCCCGAAGCCAGCCACTTTCGCACCCCCGAAAAGCACTAGGGCGACAACTGCGAGAATAACCCATTCCCACCCGCCGAGATTTGGCATAACGCCCTCCTTTGTGATGTGAGCCAACGCAACCTTGGAGCTGGCACACTTTCACTTTTCGACTATACGCGACAATAAGCCGAGTACTATTTTCCTACCTTCACGCCACACACAACCCAACATGTACTGCCAAGAGCGTGCCTCCGCAACGGCGAACCGGCTGTCAAGACCACCCGTACCAGGCGTCCCATCACCGGCTGCCACGCGCAGCCTAGCGGATATATTATATCTATTACGCCTTCCACCGTCTAGCCCCTGCCCAACTAGTCAATGCGGCGCCGCTTCACAGCACCGAAGAGCTACGCTGGGCAGATGTTCGACTTCAACGCGGGCGAATTTGTCATCCTGGCCGTGTTGGCTGTCATCATTTTCGGACCTGACAAGCTTCCAGAATTAGCTCGCAAGGCAGCTCGCGTCTGGAATTTCCTGCGTAACATCGCGAGCGATGCCAAGGAGCAAGTCCGAGATGGGTTCGGCATTGACCTCAACGAACTGGAAGACATGAAGACCGAAGTGAGCGCCGTGGCGGCGCAGCTGAAGAACGAGGCGCTTGCCGGAGCCGAACAGGTCACCGAGATCCGAGCGGAAGCGGAAACCCTCGCCAAGGACGCCAACCCAACCAACACTTGACCTAGCCTGCCCACCGCTACCGCCAGGCACTTCTCGCACAGTTCCGCCAGCTCCAGCCTGCAAATGCGTTGCGCTCCAATTGTGAAGACAGAATGACTACCTACGGTCTGCTATCGTATATTGTTGATCTTATTGTTAAATAATGCAGCACTTCATCAGGGAGTGTCTGAGATGTCCTGGGATGGAGCATGAGCGAAACAGCGAACCCACTCCTCGGAACACGTAGTGGTGCACCGAGCCGCAAGCAGCCGAACCTGCGCCCTGCCATTCGCTGGGCGATGCGCGACACCGTACACGAGGCAATCCTCGAGATGCTACTCGTGGAACATTTGGAACCGGGGGCTCCACTGCGGATCGACGCCATAGCGAAGAGCCTAGACGTGTCCCCAACGCCCGTGCGGGAAGCACTCGTCGAGATTGAAGCAACGGGCCTCATCACCCGTACCGCGCTCAAGGGCTACCGCGTAGCCGAACCACTCTCACACGAAGAGTTCAGCAAGCTGATGAACGTACGCATCCTGCTTGAACCTGTGGCAGCGCATTCCGCGTGCGACGCTTACGGAGGTGCGCTCACTGATGAACTCATCGCCGTCCTCGACCGTCAACGAGGGGCTGCTGTGATCGGCATCCACACCGATGACGGCCTTCGCGGCTATCTGCGTGCCGATATCGAATTCCACGACGTGATCCTCAATAACTGCCAGAATTCGTTCCTCAAGCGGGCAGTGCAGTCGATGGGCGGCCACTTCCACCGCTTCCGCGACCTCTACCAGGGCCGCTCAGATTCTGACTTCGCGCTCGCGGAGCACCAGCACATCGTCGATGCTTTTGCGGCTGGGGATTCCGACGCTGCGGAAGGTGCCATGCTCAATCACCACAACGCCGTAGCCGGTCGGGTTAAAGAGCTAGGCGAATAGCAATATCAGCCCTAGCGCTTAGCCAAGTCACCCATCAGGTCCGAGACATCTGGGTCACCGGCGATTGCGAGCACGCGACGTTCAATGGCTTCGGCAGTCTTGGCACCGACGACCGGGATTGCAAGCCGCCGGAATTTCTCGATCAGTTCCTCGTCGCTCATCGGCACTTTCAGCGATCCGCGGCCACCTCGCACACTTGCGCTTAGCGTGCTGCCATCCCTGAGGTAGATCGAAACACTGGCCGGCTCGTCTTCTGGGTCATCCGACGCAATACCGGGGTCTGCCTCGACCTCAACCTTTGCGGCAAGAGCTAGCACATCTTCCCG
>JAIRXX010000028.1 GCA_031268065.1 Propionibacteriaceae bacterium | reverse complement strand
CAAGTCGCTCCGACCGTCATTTGAGCGGAAAGAACCGAAGAAGGCAGGTGGCCAGGCACCTTTCGGAGCGGGAGCCAGACGGCGTTCCAGATCGGCCAAAGTGGCCGTAACCAGCGTTTCCGGGAGTTCGTCAACGAGGTGGTGCAATCTCATGCGTTCCTGAGTCGTGACAGTCATAGCCCGTATTCTACCGCGCCCTGATCGAGTCCAGGGCGCTCGGGGCGAGGCGGAAGTCCCGCGCAACCGCCGTTTTCAGCTTAGGGCTGATGCGGCGCACGGTTTCTGAGGGCTTGTCAAGGGATGCTCTCAGGTTGATGGGCTACCCTAGAGGGCATGCATATCGGTAAGCGGCTGTGGTCGCTCGTACTGTTCGTCTTTGTTTCGTGCATTGGCGGCTTGTTGGTCGCCGGTTTGGCAGTCCCCGTCGCCGGGTTGGTGAATGTCGGCGGCATCGCGGTGGCAGAGGGGATGGACGCCCTGCCGACCGAGTTGGAGACGCCCCCGCAATTCGAGCAGTCGAAGCTTTTGCTGGCCAACGGCAAAGTTCTCGCCTATTTTTATGAAGAGAACCGCATTTACAAGCCGTTGGATGAAATCTCGGAGTTGATGCAGCGGGCGCAGGTCGCCATCGAGGACAACCGCTTCTACGAGCATGGGGCGATTGACCTGCGCGGCACGATGCGGGCGCTGGTCTCCACCTCGCAGGGCGTCACCCAGGGCGGTTCCAGCATCACCCAGCAATATGTGCGGTTGGTGCTGGTCGAGACGGCTGTGATGCACAACGACCTAGAGGCCAAATATCTGGCCACTGAGAACACCCTCGCCCGCAAGATGCGCGAATTGCGCTATGCGATAGCGGTGGAGAAGAAATTCTCCAAGCAAGAAATCTTGGAGCGCTATCTCAACATCGCCTACTACGGCGAAGGCGCATACGGCGTGGAATCTGCCGCCCGCCACTATTTCGGCGTCTCGGCGGCGAAACTCGACCTCGCCCAGTCAGCGATGCTCGCCGGGTTGGTGCGCGACCCGCTGGGGACGAATCCGGTCAAGCATCCCGAAATAGCCATCGAGCGGCGCAACAACGTGCTCGACCGGATGCTCCAATTGAAACTGATCAGCTTCGAGGAGGCCCAAGAGGCGAAAGCCGTGGCCTGGGATCCGAAAAAAGTCACCCAATTCCGCAACGGCTGCTACGACTCCGCTTATCCCTTCGTCTGCCAATACGCCAAACTCAGCTTCCTCAAATCCCCCGAATTGGGCGCCTCCGAGGCAGACCGGAATGACCTGTTGGAGCGCGGCGGGCTGACCATCAAGACCCATTTCGACCCGACCGTGCAGAAGACAGCCGAATCCACCATCGGCAAGTTGATCGCGCCCACGGACCATGTGGTCTCGGTCATCGCCGCCATCGAGCCGGGCACCGGCCTGATCGTGGCGATGGCGCAGAGCCGCCCAAAGATGGGCGACAACGGCAAAGCTGCTGGCAAATACAAATGGAAGGGCGAGACCTACTGGAATTACGCCGCCGGACAATCAATGGGCGGCGCACAGGGATTCCAAGCCGGATCGACCTTCAAGATGTTCGTCGCCGCAGCCGCTTTGGACCAAGGCATGGGGGTGAACACCACCTTCAATGTCCCGCGCACGATAGATTTCAAGGGCAAGACATTCCGCGGCTGTGGCGGCAGCTTTGTCCAAGAGAAATCTTGGCGGGTTACCGGCAGCACCGGAAGCAGAATGGGCATGTACGAGGCCGCTCGGCGCTCGGTGAACGGATACTTTGTCCAGTTGGAACAAGGCGCCGGAATCTGCGAATCGGTGAAGATGGCCCGCACCCTGGGCTTGGAAGTCGGCAACGGGGAAGACTTGGTGGAGCACACCGACAACGGCTCTTGGCCTTCATTCACCCTGGGCACGGTGGACATCACCCCGCTGTCAATGGTGAAAGCCTATGCCACCATCGCCGCACGGGGGATGCGCTGCGATCCGATCATCCTCTCCTCCATTGAGGCCAAGGACGGCTCGGAATTGCCCGTGCCCAGCGCGAATTGCAAGCAGGTTATCTCTGAGGAATTGGCTAATACTGTTGCCAATGTCTTCAAGCAGTCGATGTATGGGACTTCTAGCTACGCGCGAATCCCCGGCATCGACATGGCTGGGAAGACCGGAACTGTGGACGGCAACAAAGCGATTTGGCAGGTCGCGATAACCCCGAACCTGGCGATGGCGGCGGTCATCTCCTACGACGCCGACCCAACTCAAAAGAGTTTCTGGGAAAAACGGCTCAAAGCCAATACCGGAATAAAAAATGTGAGGGTTAAAGGCAAAGTTCTGTACTCATCATCAGGCCCAGAGGCCGGTGGCCTGCTGCTGAAACCAGTCTTCAGAAAGGCGATGGAGGATCGGAAGAAACTCAAATTCCCCGCCCCAGACCAATCGATCCTGCGCGGCAAGACCGAATCGGTGCCGAGTTGCTCCGGGCGCTCGCTGGCAAGCTGCAAACAGGTGCTGGTAAGCGCTGGCTTCCTCTGGTACGAGCAGAAGGTCGACTCTGAACAGCCGAAGGGCGCTTTCGTCGGCATCTCCCCGTCCGGCAAAGCCCCGAAGAATTCAGCCATTGCCCTGCAGATTTCCAAGGGTCCGAAGCCACTGCCGGTGGTGACGCCTCCCCCTGCGGTGGTTACGCCGCCGAGCACACCTCCGCCTTCTTCCCCGCCCCCTCCATAGGAATTGCCGCTTTGAACAAATGGCTGCGACGCCTGGGGGCGCTGGCATTGGGTTGCTTCGCCTATGGCGTCTTGATAGAGAACCGCGCCTTTAAGCTGCGCCGGGTGAATGTGCCGGTCCTTCCCGCTGGATCGCCCGATCTGCGGGTGCTGCATATCTCCGACCTGCATCTGCTGCGCACTGACAAATCCCGGCTCAAGTTCATCTCCACCCTGGCCGGGCTGGAGCCGGATTTGGTGGTCAGCACCGGCGACAACCTGGCTGAGCCGGAAGCGGTCGAATCCCTGCGCGAGGCGTTGGGGCGGCTGCTCCAAATCCCGGGGGTATTCGTCTTTGGATCGTCCGATTACGAATTCCCCCGCTACCGGAATCCGCTGTCCTACCTGCTGAAAACCTCCTCGCGCGATTTGAATGCCGCGCAAATGCCCACCGAACGTTTGGAGCAAATGCTGGCCAGCGGCGGATGGCAGAATCTAACCGGACAGCGGATGACGCTGGAGGTCAACGGCCTACCGCTCGAATTTCGCGGCGTCGATGACGCCCATCTGGCTCTAGACGACTACCGTTTGGTGGCCGGACATGCGGACAAGCAAGCGGCTGTGTCCATCGGAGTCACCCACGCCCCCTACGAGCGGGTGTTGAACGCGATGGCCAGGGATCGGGTCAAGCTGGTCTTCGCCGGGCACACCCACGGCGGCCAGGTCTGCGTACCGCTCTATGGGGCGCTGACCACCAATTGCGATCTGAATCCGAAATACGCCAAAGGGCTGTCGCGGCTGCGCGGCGGACGGCACAGCTACTATCTGCACGTCTCTGCCGGATTGGGCACCTCCCCGTTCGCGCCGTTCCGTTTCTGCTGCCCGCCGGAAGCCACCATTTTGACTTTGACCGCGCGGAAGTAGCGCCAGCACGCATTAGACTTCCACCATGACGAAACCAGAACCCCTGACACCCAGGTCTCAGCCATGAACGAAGAAATAAACCAGACTCTGCCCTCGCAGCGCTTGGCGGGGATGGGCGTCAAATTGCCGCCGGTGGCGAAACCGGTCGCTGACTACGTGCCCGCGTTGACCACGGCTGGGCAAATCTTCACCTCCGGCCAACTGCCGTTCATCGATGGCAAGCTCGCGCTCACCGGAAAGGTCGGGGCCGAGGTCAGCCTGGAAGAGGCGGCGAACGCCGCCCGCACCGCCTGCCTGAACGCGCTCGCCGCCGCAGCCGGACAGGCCGGGGGCATCGACGGAATACAGCGAGTGGTGAAGTTGACCGTCTACGTGGCCAGCGCCCCGGATTTCACCGCCCAGCCAACCGTCGCCAATGGCGCTTCCGCCGTGCTGACCGAAGTGTTGGGGCCGCAGGGACAGCACACCCGCTCCGCTGTCGGGGTGGCCGTGCTCCCGCTCAATTCCCCGGTGGAAGTGGAGTTGATCCTCGAATCCAACGCGGCCTCTTTCTGACCGCCCTACCCCGCTGACCGCCTTGCCCCGCGAATCCCGTTCCGAGTTGACCGCCCGCGCCCAGCTGATCTTCGCGGGGTTGGGCGAGCTGTACCCTGGGGCGCACTGCGAGCTGGATTTCGCTGGCCCGTTCCAACTCCTGGTGGCGACCGTGCTTTCCGCGCAGACCACGGACAAGCGGGTAAACCAGATCACGCCGACGCTTTTCGGCGCATATCCGAATCCAGCCAGCCTCGCCCAGGCAGACCGGGCTAGGCTTGAGGAGATAATCCACCCGGCAGGTTTCTTCCGCGCCAAAGCCGACACGCTGCTGCGGTTGAGCGCGGCGCTGCTGTCTGATTTTGACGGCGAAGTGCCGCCTGCGCTGGACGAGCTTGTCCGGCTGCCCGGTGTGGGCCGCAAAACCGCGAACGTGGTGCTCAACGAGGCTTTCGGCGTGCCGGGGCTGACCACCGACACCCATTTCATCAGGCTGTCCCAGCGCTTCGGCTGGACCAAGCAGACCGACCCAGCCAAGATCGAAACGGCAGTCGGCAAATTATTCGACCCCGGCGATTACAACCTGGTCAACCACCGGCTGATCTGGCATGGCCGACGCCGCTGCCACGCGCGTAGGCCCGCCTGCGGGGCCTGCCCGGTGGCTGGGCTTTGCCCCGCTTACGGCGAAGGGCCAACCGACCCGGTGGAGGCGGCCAAACTGGTCCGGGAGCCGCGCGGATGAAACTGCCGATCCCCGAGAGCCTGCTCGCGCTGGAGGGCCAGCTGGAAACTCCCCACCTTCGCAGAGCCAAGTCCGGTACACCTTCCGATTGCCCGCCTGCGCTGGAAAACCGCTTCCGCCCCCCGTCGCGCCCGGACGCTGTTGGGGCAACCGGAGAAACCAACGCCAGCCCCATCCCCCAGCTAGCCCCAGCGGCTTCCGCGACACTGCCCGCCCCGGACCCGGATGCCAACCGGCGCCGGGCCGCCGTCTTGGTGCTCTTCCGGGGCCAGCCAGACGATCTGCATATCGTCTTCGTGGAGAAAACCGGCCAGTTGCGCTGGCACGCCGGACAGATCGCCTTCCCCGGAGGCACTTTCGATCCGGCTGACGACGGCCTGACCGCCACAGCGTTGCGCGAGGCGCAGGAAGAGGCCGGAATCGTCCCGGCCTCGGTAGACGTCCTGGGCCTGTTGCCGCAATGGTCCATTTCGCGCAGCGGCTTCGCCGTCACCAGCGTGCTCGGCTGGTGGGCCGAGCCAGGCCCGCTCGCCATCGGAGACCCCGGCGAAATCGCCGCCATCCACGTCTTACCGGTGGCCGACCTCATCAAGGCGGCAAACCGCTCCACCTGGATACACCCCGCCGGACACACCGGCCCAGGCTTCGGCGTCGGAGAACTCTACATCTGGGGCTTCACCGCGCTAGTCCTCAGCAGGCTCTTCGACGCCGCAGGCTGGACCCAACCCTGGGACGCCCAACACCAAGTCCCGATCCCGCCCCGCTTCTACCGAGAGCGCTGAACCGCCCCCGCTACTCGGCGGCGTCGGCCTTGCCGCGACCAGCAGCTACAGCCGTCTTTACGGCGTCAAGGGACTTCTCCACGGAATCTATGGTCTGCTGCGGTTTGCTGAACTTGAACTGGCCCTTGCCCACCAGGGCGAGGATGCCAGCGAGGATAAAGAAGAGCACGGCCAGGGTGGCAAAACCACACAACAGCGCCAGCAGGATGCCCAACCCCAACGCCTGGTAGCCCAGCGAGATTGCAAACCCAACCCCTAGGACGAGCAAGATCGATCCGGTGATGGCGAGATAGGCCGCGCCCCCGAACAATCCGGCGCCGATCCCGGCTGATTTGGCCTGGGGAACCAACTCGGCCTTTGCCAGCTCTATTTCACCGCGAACGATGGTGGTGACATCAGCTTGAATATTCTCGACAAGTTCAGCGACATTGATGCGATCAGCCATGACCCAACCCTACCGCTAGTTTGCGCAGATGCCTTGTTTCTCTATATCTCCAGGCTAAGTTGTGGAACAGAGGACTCGGAATGGCTCATCAGCAGCGCGTATGTACAGAGGTCAATTGGACTGGCCTACCTTGACCTCTAGCAGAGCGATGATGTCGCGGACCTTCTCTGGCTCCAGAGCAAGAGACACGCAATCGAGAGGGGCACCAGGGCGTAAGCTCAGCCAATGCCTCATCCGAGGCATCTGCTTACGGTCGACAAACCAGATCAAGAGCAGGCTGCCTTTGATCTGCCAGCTAGAAAGCTCTTCAAAACGCACTTCCCGGCGCCCCCAGGCCAAACCAGTGATCCCTTGCTCAGTGAACAATAATTTTGGGCGGCTAGCTCCAAGAGAGACGACTGCCAACAAGGCGAAGACCGGAAGAGCGATGCCAGGTGCCATGATGAAACCGTTTAGGTTATTCGTCCCGGCAAAGATACTCACAAGGCAGGACAGCCCCGCCACCGAGAAGAGCGCCCCGAGCAGCAAATACACACGGTCCCAAGCCTGCGAAGAGATCATACCGCTCAACGCCGGACTCTTTCCAGACGTGCCCGCACCGAATCGATGTAGCGGGAAGCTTCCTCCATTGTCCGGCGAGACTGCTCCGTCATTTTCTTAAGATGTGCTGCTGGATCGCTGCCCAGGTCATATAGCAAATCATTCAAGGTTTCTCGTTGGATTTCGTTTGGTTTCAAGAGTTCTGCCACAGCCTCAGCGATACTTGTCTCCAGTTTGGCTAAGCCATGCGTGACACTGATACTGGCCTGACGGATCTTCACCGAGACCTCGCCGGAAGAACCCACCTCAATGACCACTTGGCCATCTGCCGACTTGCAAACTCGTGGCGTGGTCTGCTCGTTCGCGGCAGCTTCCAGCTTCTCTCTTGCCTCTGCAAGCAATTGATCTATTTCATTCATTTCAAATCTCTTTCCGCTTACTGTTTGCCCTAGAATGGAAAATCAGGAAGGTTGTTGCCGGGGTCCCATTCTGGAGGAGAGGGGATGATGCCGTCTCCACATATAGAGCTTCGCCCAGAACGAATCAGGTCTTGGAGCCATTCGATAAGCAAGTCAATCAGCCTCAATAGCGCACCTAATATCAAACAAATTGCTGCTATCGCAGCAACGGCAGTAGCCACGGCTCCAATAGCAACTGTGCCCATAAGCACTGTCTCTGCGCCCACGGCTAGGGCAGCAACCCACAGAATCAAGTCGACCCACATAAGTATGTAGTCGATCCAAGAGAGAATGATCCAGATAAGGTCAAGAATATAATCGATGATTTGAACCAACCATTCAATTATGGCCAGCAGGAAATCAAGCACCTCCTGCCACCAAGCACGGACACACTCACGGTAATCATCAGCCTGATCTCGACCCTGGCCTTCCCAGCAATCATCACCACCCATTGGCTCGTCTAGCGGCTCAGCCGCAGTGCTGATTTGTTCCGCGAGCTGCGAGTATGATTCCGCAATAGCAAGCAAGGATTCAAGATCACAGTCATATTTCGTGATCGTGGGCACAAAGAACGCCGGCGCACCAACAGACCGAAGCACAGAGTCACAATAGGCCATATGGCCCAAGTCACAATAGTCACGAAGAACGCCCATCATAGGCTCCTAAGCCTGGCCTGGATCAGAGCTTCGTTTTCCTGCTCCATTTCGTCATACGCCTGCAGCGCGGTATCGAGTTTGGCTGCGAACGTCAGTCCTTGGGACGCCAAGACACCAAGCGCGGCATCCACACCTTGCTTCATGCGGTCTAGGGTGCCAGCGAGACCAGCGAAGCCCTCAGGGAGGTCGGGAATGGTGAGCGCAGCAGCCCGACTGCGCGCGGCCCTAGCCGCATCCGCCGTGCCGACGGCCATCCTGTTCTTCTGCCTCTCCATGCAGTCTCTTTGGACAATCAACGTTCTTTGGCGATCCATCCGGCATCTCTTTCTCTAAGGAGGACGGTGAAAGCTGGCCTCAAGATGTGGCATACCACCAGGCGTGGTTCCCTGAGGGTATGCGAACAACGACTACTCGACAGAGTAGCAGTTGCCTGTGCATACACAGTGGGGCCAACTAGCCTCACTTAACCTGCCCGCATTGCTGGCACTCGTTGCTCACTTGATTTTGCCCCTGGAATGGATTGTGACTGAAGGTGAGCGTAGTGCGCTGTCGGAGCATTCGTCTCCGACGGGTGAACGAGCGCGAAACTATGGGGGCGCTGGCCACTAGAATGCTCACCATGCGCGGCTGGTATGTCAGACACTGGAGCCTGATTGCTTACATCGGGAAACGGCTGGGCATCACTTTGCTGCTGGCCTGGGGGATCACGTTGATCACCTTCCTGCTGACGAACCTCGTCCCCGGTGATCCGGTGGTGGCGGCGCTGGGCGAAATGGCGGCCAGCAACGAGGAATTGGTGGCGGCTTTCCGCGCCAAATATGGCCTTGACAAGCCACTTCCAGAGCAATACCTGATCTATCTTGGCAATCTGCTGCACGGAGATTTCGGCACGTCCATCATCACCAGGCGCCCGGTGGCGTCCGATCTGGCGGCGAATTTCCCGGCCACCATCGAAATCGCGCTCTTCACCATCGTGAGCGCCATCATCATCGGAATCACCTTCGGAGTGATCGCCGCCTACCGCCGGGGCAAGGCCTCCGACCAGGTGCTGCGCTTCGTCTCACTGGTCGGAATCTCCGTCCCAAGTTTTTGGATAGCGATTCTCAGCTTCTACCTGTTCTACTACAAGCTGCATTGGGTTCCCGGCAGCGGGAGAATGTCGCCGGGGGCCAAGCCGCCGCAATCCATCACCGGGCTGTACACAATCGACGCGCTGCTCACCGGCGACATGCAGGCCTTCGTGGACGCGGCGGGCCACTTGGCGCTGCCAGTTTTCGTGCTCACCCTCTACGCGGTCGGGATGCTCACCCGCTTCTCCCGCACCAGCGTGCTCGAAGTGCTCGACAAAGACTATGTGTATGCCGCCACCGCCAAGGGCCTGCCCTGGCACACGGTGCTTTTCCGCTACGTGCTGCGCGGCGCGCTGGTGCCGATCCTCACCGTGGTCGGGGTGGTCTTCGGCGGGCTGCTCTCTGGAACGGTGCTGGTCGAATCGATCTTCTCCAGGCCGGGGCTGGGTTCGTACGCCTTCCAGTCAGCGATAAATCTGGACCTATTCGGCGTGATGGGGGCCGGGCTGGTGATCGGCTTGGTCTACATCCTCACCAATTTCGTCGTCGATCTGCTCTACGGGCTGATCGACCCCCGGATCAGGGTGGGGGCGCGATGACCGACGTCCAGACCGGGCGGCAGCAGCGGAAGGCGCGTTCGCCAAAACCAGACCGGCCATCCATCGGAGTGATCCGCCGGAAACGGCGGCGGATACCGGCTGCCTTCCGGACTCCGCTCGGCGTGCTCGGCTCGTTCATCATCGTCTTCTGGCTGGTCGTGGTCATCTTCGCCCCGGTGATAGCACCCTTCGACCCGCTCGCGCTGGACTTCGCCCCCTACCTGCCGCCGAATTCGGTGAACCTCTTCGGCACCGACGACATCGGCAGAGACTATTTCTCCCGGGTGATCGTCGGCTCGCAAATCTCAATCTCGCTGTCGCTGCTGCTGGTCTGCCTTTCCATGCTGACCGGCTCGGCCATCGGGCTGGTCGCCGGGTTCTTCGGGCGCTGGATAGACGAGGTGATCATGCGGATCACCGACTTGTTCATGTCCTTCCCGACGGTGATCCTGGCGATGATCACGGCGGCGGCGCTCGGGCCGTCGCTATTCAACTCGGTGATCGCGGCGCTGATCGTGTCCTGGCCGGTCTACGCGCGGCTGGTGCGCTCGATGGTGCTCTCCCTGCGCGGCAGCGATTTCGTCGCGGTGTCCCGATTGCTCGGGCATTCGCCGGGGAGGATAATCGTGCGCGACGTGGTGCCCAACGTCGTCTCCCCAACGCTGATTATGGCCACCCTGGACGTGGGGACGGCCACGCTGCTGCTGTCTGGATTGTCCTTCCTCGGGCTGGGCGCCAAGCCGCCAACCCCGGAGTGGGGTTCGATGATCAGCTACGCCCTGCACAATTTCGACAAATGGTGGCTGGGGCTTTTCCCCGGCCTGGCGATCTTCACCGTCGTGGTGGCGTTCAACATCGTCGGAGACCTGTTGCGCGACTATTTCGACCCAGAGGCGGGGCGGCTGTGAGCGTTTTGGCGATCCGCGACCTGAAGATGGTCATCCATTCCGACGGCGAGAACTTGCCCATCCTGGGCGGCGTGGATTTGGCGATAGCCGCCGGGGAGATTCACGGCCTGGCCGGGGAAAGCGGCTCCGGCAAAACGATGACCGGCATGTGCGTGATGGGCATCCAGCCGAAAAACTCGACTGTGAGCGGGCAGATCGACATGGACGGCCAAGACTTGCTCGGCGTCAGCCCCAAGACTTTGCGCTCGCTGCGCGGCCAGGAGATGGGGATGGTCTTCCAAGACCCCTCCACCTCGCTGCACCCCCAGCTCAAAGTGGAGGCGCAACTCACCGACCACGTCCGCCACCACCTCCGGCTGAGCCGCAAAGCCGCCAACGCGCGGGCGGCGGAATTGCTGGAACGGGTGGGCATCGAGAATCCCGGCAACGCGCT
>JAIRXX010000376.1 GCA_031268065.1 Propionibacteriaceae bacterium | reverse complement strand
ACAGTCCGCACCCCGTTCTCCACCGCGAGCTTGATGGCCTCCGGCGGATAGGCGTGGGCGGCAACGTGGGCGCCGCGCCGGTTGGCCTCGAAGGTCGCCGCCCTGATTTCCTCGGCGGTGTACTGCGGGACCATGATCGGGTCAGTCGGCGAGGCCACCCCGCCGGAAACCATCAGCTTGATCGCAGCCGCCCCTTGGCGCAGGTGGTCGCGCACTTGGCGGCGGATAGCGTCGGCGCCGTCCACGATGACCGACATGGCCGCGCAGCCGCAATCGGGGTGCAATTCGTAATTCGGATTGCGCCCGTCGCCGTGGCCGCCAGTCTGGCTGATGGCAGGGCCGGTGTAGAGCAGCCTCGGGGAGGGGATGACGCCCTCCTTGATCGCCCGCGCCAGCCCGATGTCACCCCCGGCTACGTCGCGCAGGGTGGTGAAGCCGCGCCGCTGCGCACGGGCTAGCCGCTGGCTGGCTTTCAGCGCCACATAGCTCAACGGGGCGCGGTTGATTTCGTCCATGATCATCGAAGTGGCGTAGATGTGGATGTGCGCGTCGATCAAACCGGGCAGCACGCTGCGCCCTTCGGCGTCGATGACCTTAACCCCGTCGGCAGGCGTGGCGCCGATGCCCGAGATCAGCCCATCGTCGCCAATGGCGATGGTGGTCGGCTCCGACGGAGCCTGGCCAGGGGTGACGATCCTGGCGTTGGTGATGAATAGTGCCATCGGGATTCCCCTCTCTCAGCCCAGCGGAGGATAGGCGTGGGAACTCTCCAGCAACGCCCCCCGCGAGGTTGCGGTGAATCCAGCCGCCTCGTCCATGAATTGATTTATCCCCGGAGCCAATTCGTGGCGCAGCGGATGGTCGATCCAGCGCTGGTAGTCGTCATGGTTCTTCCAGTACGCCGTCACGAAGAGCTGGTCTGGCTCGTCGGGCAGCTTGTAAATCTCGGTGCTGACACAGCCGACCGCCTCCACGGCCTTCTCCAACACGCGAGCCTCTTTGTACCACTCGATCAGGGCGTCTGCCTGACCGGGTTTCACCTGCAAATAGAGCATCGATCTATACACTTTTGAAAAGTCCTTCCTGTGTTACTGCTTTTCAGGTCAGTGTGAAATTGGTGGGGTAGCTCCGTCCGGCTTTCATTACGAAGTCGCATTCGCTGAGCGCGTCCGGATCGGTGAGTATGTCGCGGTGCCAACCAGCCAAGTCCGCGAATTGGCCTGGGGCGACGCTGCCCACCCGAGGCAGGGCCAAGATGTCGGCGTTTACGCTGGTGGCAGCGGTCAGCGCCCGGAACGGGTCGATGCCGGCCCGCAGCCAGCAGCCGTATTCGTACCAGCTCTCATACGCCTGGTGGACGGCCACCAAGTCGGACCCGAAGCCGAGCCGGATATTGGACTGGGCTATCACGCGCCGCCCGGCAGCGAGCCGTTGGGCGTAGTCACGCAGCTTCTGCGCAAATTCTGGCGGCTTCTTCCGCATATTCTCCTCGTCGAAATCGATGATTTCGTCATAGGGAGAGAAAGTCGGCACCAGGTACACCCCGGCCTGCTCGACGCGGCGGGCGGTCGGCTCGTCTATCATGGCGGCGTGCTCCAAGCCGTCGATGCCGTGGTCGAGGAGCAGGTTTATCTCCGGCGGAGCATAGACGTGGGCTGTCGCCTGGCGGCCCAGAGCATGCGCGGTGTCGATGATGGCCGCCACCTCTTCGCGGCTCAACTGCTGCTCCTCCGGGCCGTCGTTGGGGGTTGCGAAACCTCCCGACATAAAGAATTTGATGAAGTCGCCGCCGTATTTGAATTCGCGCCGCACCGCCCGGCGGAAGTGGTCCGGCCCGGTGCCGATATTCGGCATCTGTATCTGCTCGGCACGCTGTGGGTTGGCGACGAAAAATTGGCTGTAGTCGGCGTGGCTGCCCTCGGAGCCGAGCATGTGGCAGGCGACCACCATCCGGGAGCCGGTGAAGTATCCGGCGTCGATGGCCCGCTTGACGTCAACGATGCCGAATCCCGGATCGAGCAGGCCCATCGCCCGGATCGTGGTGAAACCGCGCTCAAGCGTGCGCTGGGCGGTATGCAGATGGCCCAGGGTGACCCAGTTCGGCGAGGCGGCGAGCAATCCGCCGAGGTGTTCCCAGCGGAAAATGTCGGTGTGGATATGCGCGTCGATCAGACCCGGCGTCAGGGTAAGGCCGCTGAGGTCAACGACTTCGACACCCGGCGGGCGGCTCAAATTGCGCCCCACAGCGGTGATGACACCATCTTCGACCAGTATCTCCTGGCCCTCCAGCAAGTCCGGTATCAAACCGTCGAACAAACGGCCGCAATGAACTAATTTCGACATCGTTCCCCTCTTCCTGTGTCACGCGGAACACGCAACGGCACATGCAGAGGAAAGCGACAAGATAACGATATGGTAACGATCTGGGCGAGCACAAGGGGCAATTATGAGCAATCTCGGAGTTGGGCAGACCACGGACGGCCCCCGCTAGGGCGACACACTTGGGATTTCTAGCACTCAGCTTGCCCGAGTGCTAACTCGGGTATAGATTCGTAGTTGGCACTCTCCCTATGAGTGTGCCAACAGCCACAGGTGGCACCGCGACGACACCTTGGCCGCTAAAAACATCGATTCGACAAACGAAAGGGTTTTGACGTGGCAGTCACGATCAAGCCGCTTGAGGACCGCGTCCTCGTCCAGCCGCTAGAGGCTGAGCAGACCACAGCTTCTGGTCTGGTAATCCCCGACACCGCAAAAGAGAAGCCCCAAGAGGGCAAGGTCATCGCCACCGGCCCAGGCCGCACAGATGACTCCGGCAAGCGCATCCCCGTTGATGTCGCAGATGGCGACATCGTTATCTTCAGCAAGTACGGCGGCACCGAAGTCAAGTACGGCGGCGAGGAGTACCTGCTCCTGAACGCCCGCGACATTCTTGCCGTAGTCGTCAAGTGAGGCAGGCCGGGTAAATGCCAAAAATTCTACAGTTTGACGAGGAGGCCAGGCGCTCGCTAGAGCGTGGCGTCGACACCCTCGCCAACACCGTTAAGGTCACCCTCGGCCCCAAAGGCCGCTATGTCGTTCTCGACAAGAAGTGGGGCGCTCCGACCATCACCAACGACGGTGTGACCGTCGCAAAAGAGGTCGAGTTAGCCGATCCCTTCGAGAACCTCGGCGCCCGTTTGGCCAAAGAGGTTGCGACCAAGACCAACGACATCGCCGGCGACGGCACCACAACCGCCACAGTGCTGGCGCAAGCCCTCGTCCATGAGGGTCTGCGGGCAGTGGCGGCTGGGGCCAACCCGATCGAGTTGAAGCGCGGCATAGATTCCGCGGTGGAAGCCATCGAGGCCGAATTGCACAAGCTGGCCCACGAGGTAGATTCCACCGCCGACATGGCCAATGTGGCAACCATCTCCAGCCGGGACGAGCAGATCGGCCAGTTGATCGCTGAAGCTTTCGACAAGGTTGGCAAAGATGGCGTGATCACCGTTGACGAGTCCAACACCTTCGGCACCGAACTTGAGTTCACCGAGGGTATGCAATTCGACAAGGGCTATCTCTCGCCATACTTCGTCACCGACCCGGAGCGGATGGAAGCCGTCTTGGAGGATCCGTATATCTTGATCCACCAGGCCAAGATTTCCTCCATCCAGGAATTGCTGCCGCTGTTGGAGAAGGTCATCGGCGCCGGAAAGACGCTGTTCGTTGTGGCCGAGGATGTGGACGGCGAAGCGCTCTCCACTCTGATCGTCAACAAGATCAAGGGCGTTTTCACCTCAGTTGCCGTCAAAGCTCCGGCTTTCGGCGACCGGCGCAAGGCCATGCTGGAAGACATCGCCATCCTCACCGGCGGCCAAGTGGTCGCCCCCGAGGTCGGCCTCAAGCTCGACCAGGTGGGTCTCGAAATCCTGGGCACCGCGTCCAAGATCGTCGTCAGCAAGGACAACACCACCATCGTGAACGGCGCTGGCTCCAAAGCCGACGTTGACGCACGGGTGGCCCAGCTCCGCGCTGAGATCGAGCACACCGATTCCGATTGGGACCGCGAAAAGCTGCAAGAGCGGGTCGCCAAGCTCGCTGGCGGCGTTTGCGTGATCAAGGTCGGCGCCGCCACCGAGGTGGAGCTGAAAGAGAAGAAGCACCGCATCGAGGATGCCGTCTCGGCCACCCGCGCGGCTATCGAAGAGGGCATCGTCGCCGGTGGCGGATCGGCCCTCATCCATGCTGCCAGAGTGCTTGCCGACTCTCTGGGCAAGACCGGTGACGAAAAGGCTGGCGTTGCCATCGTCGCCAAAGCCGTGGTCGAGCCATTGCGCTGGATCGCTGAGAACGGCGGCGAACCGGGATACCTGATCGTATCCAAAGTCTCCGAACTGGAACCGGGCAGCGGTTACAACGCCGCCACCGGCGAGTACGGCGATCTGATCGCCGCTGGCGTCATTGACCCAGTCAAGGTCACCCGTTCGGCGCTGGCCAATGCGGCCTCTATCGCCAGCTTGCTGCTCACCACGGAAACCTCTGTGGTGGACAAGCCCGAGGAAGAGGCTCCGGCTGCCCCTGGTGGACACGTCCACTAGCGTCGCCACAAGACAAGAAGGCTGGCTCCCGCTGATCTGCGGGGGCCAGTTTTCTATTTGCCCAGGTGGGCTATTGCGCAACCTAATACCCTTTGTAACATGAGTGGACCAAACCCCGCCCCGACCGGCCCAATTTCTGCCGAGCAGCGGGAGCCAAGACCCGACGACCACCAACCAGCGGCAGAAGGAATCAACGCCCAGGGCTTGCGCCGCTCGTTCGGGGAAGTGGTCGCCGTCGCCGAGATGACCTTCACCGCACCACCTGCGGCGGTGACCGCGCTCGTCGGGCCAAACGGATCGGGCAAGACGACGCTGCTGCTGATCCTGGCCGGCCTGCTTCGGCCAGACGCCGGATGGGCTCGGGTGGCCGGACACGACGTGGTGGCGGACAATGCCGCCGCACGGGGCAGCGTGGGCTGGATGCCGGACGTTTTCGGCACCTGGGACACGCTGACCTGCCGGGAAATCCTCACCATCTTCGGCCAGGCGTACGGGCTGCAGAAGCAGCGGGCCAGCCAGCGGGCGGGCGAATTGCTGTCCCAGCTCTACTTGGCTGAATTCACCGACCGCCCGGCCCGGGTGCTGTCCCGTGGCCAGAAACAGCGCCTCGGGCTGGCCAGGGCGCTGATCCACGATCCGGAGGTTTTGCTGCTCGACGAGCCCGCGTCCGGGTTGGACCCGCGCTCCCGGATCGAATTGCGCGACACCCTGCGCGGGCTGGCCGAGGCCGGGAAGACGGTGCTGGTCTCCTCCCATGTGCTCTCCGAACTGGAAGAGGTCTACGACCACGCGGTTTTCCTGTCCAAGGGCCGCACCGTGGAGACGGAGTTGAGCGTCGGCAAGGCTAGCCGCAGCTGGCGGCTGGCCGCGCTCGACCCGGTGGCCTTGCAGGGCTTCTTGACCCAGGCCCAGCTTCCCTACAGCATCGGGGCCGATTGGGACGGCGCGGTCACCGTAGAACTCACCGGCCCTGAACAGGCGGCGGAATTGCTGCGGGCGGCAATCGGCGCCGGAGTGCCGATCTGCACCGTCGCGCCAGCGGCGGGACAGTTGGAAGCGGCCTATCTGTCGCTGGACGAGGACCGGGTGTAATCATGAACTTCTGGCATGGATTGAGCACAGTCGTATCTTTGGAGCTGAAGCAGCGCGTCCGCTCAAAGTTGTGGGTCTGGGCGCTGGTCATTTGGTTTCTTTTCATCGGAGCGGTCACCTCGTTGGTGATGACGGTGGTGACGACATCCAGCAGCCCCGACCGCCAGCAGGAAAGCGGCCCACTGGCTTTCGGCCTGATCGTGCTGTTCGTGCTCGGGATGGGATTGGTGATCGCGCCGACCTTCACTGCGACGTCGATAAATTCAGACCGCAGCCAGAGCGTGCTGGCCACCCTGCAAGCCACCCGGCTCAGCGCGTTGCAAATCGCCCTCGGCAAGCTGGCCGCCGCCTGGGGAATTTCGCTGCTGTTCATCGCGGCGGCGCTGCCGTTCATCGTCTGGACGGTGGCGCTGGGCAATATCTCGCTCGCCCAGGTGGCGGCATGCTTCGCCGCCATCTTCATTGAGGTGGCGGTGGTGTGCGCCATCGGGCTGGGCTGGTCGGCGCTGGTCGCCCGCCCGGTCGGATCGGCGGTGTTGACCTATCTGTCGGTGCTCACGCTGTGCGTGCTGACCCTGGTGGTGGAATTGTTGTCGCTGAGCCTGGTGGTGGAGGATGACGAGGTGCGGGTCTGGGGGCTGTCTTCCACCGACCAGACCGCCTATGAGGAGCAGTATTACTCCGGCGACAGCGACGACTGGGTTAACGCCGCGTCATGGGCCGAGAAATGCACTTGGAACCGGGAGCAGACCACTGCTCCGCGCTTTGACAAGGTGTGGTGGCTGTCACTGCCCAACCCA
>JAIRXX010000325.1 GCA_031268065.1 Propionibacteriaceae bacterium | reverse complement strand
GGAGCGGATGTCCTCCCAGGGGAAGAGGTCGTACCAGGGCGTCCAGACTCCAAAACCGGTGTCAGCGCCCAGCGTCGTCAATCCGAGGTAGGAGACCGAGATGCGGCGTCCCTCGCTGATTTGCGAGCGATCAAGGTCAGCGAAAGTGTAAAGCTGTTCCAGGAAGCCCAACTCGCGCCCGGTCTGTTCCTCAACCCAAGCCCTGGTGGCCGATTGCAGCGACCGGTGTGAGGGCAACAGCGGGCCAGCGGGCAGGCGCAGACTCTCCCCCAGCGTCAACACGCTCGGGCGGCCATCCACAACGGCGACAATGACGGCAAGCAACTCTGCCGAAACCGCACTCCCGCTCATGGGTAAAGCATAAGTCGTTCACCCCACCGAACGCATGTGCGCTGCGGCGCGGGAGGTGTAGATCGAGAGGTAGGCGTCGCGCATGGCTCGCGCGGTAAGACCCGGCACCAGCTTTAGCCCGGCTGCGCCCATCCGTTCGCGGCGGTCCGGGTCGGCGGCCAATTCGCGCATTCCAGCGGCGAATTCCGCCACGTTGTGGCCGCAGAGCAGGGCATTCTCCTTGTTGACTCCCACGCTGAGCCGTTCGTCGCAATACAGGATTGGCGTGCCAGCCGCCGCCGCTTCGGCCAGCACCATGCCCTGGGTGTCGAAATGGTAGGAAGCCAGGCAGAACACGTCGGCGTCGGCGATCTCCTGGGCAATGCGGTCGGGATCGTCCAGATGCCCCAGGAACCGAATCTGGCCGCAGGTGGCCTTGGCCGCCTTCTGCCGCAGGCTGCGCTCGGCCATCCCTGCCCCGAGGACCACCAATTCGGCGGCGTCGTCACCGAGCAGCGCGAAGGCATCCACTATCACGTCCACCCGTTTGTCCGGGCTGAGCCGCCCAGCGGAGATAAAACGGGTGCGCCCAGACCTTGGCCGACACCGGCTGGCTTTGACGAAGGTGTCGGCCACCCCGCTCGGCACCACATGGCCGCGCCCGAAGAGAGTCCCCGCCGACGCTGCGGTTATCGCCTCGACCATATACGCCGCCGGGGAAGTGAAAGCGTCCACCTGGGCGGCAAAACGGGCCAAAGACAGCCAATCCCGGTCGGCAAAATCCCGGCTGCGCCGCTCGGCGGCGCTTTTCGCGTTTTCTCCCAAGTTGTACTCGCGGCCCACCTGCCGCGCCAATTTCTTGCTGGCCCAGGGCAGGTAGGTCAAAGAGTTGACCGCCGCCGTCTTGGGCGTAGTCAAATGGGTGCCGACATAGTTGGAGTGGAAGGTATGCACATGCGGCACCCCGAGCAGCTTGGCCACCATCGCCGCCAAGAAGATCGAGCCACGTTCGTTCTGCGAGTGAACCACGTCCAGCCGATAGCGCCTGGCGATCATTTGGGCCAGCTTGCCGCTGACTGGGAGCGAGCAGAGGTAGCTGGGCGTCCCCGGCAGCCGCCATTGCGGCAGGCCGACGCAAACCCCATCGGCGGGCGGGCTGAGCCGGTGCTTGGGGACGAATAACACCACTTCATGCCCAGCCTCGGCCAGCTGGCACAACTGCAATTGGATCGACCTGGAAACCCCGCCCGACTCCGGGTAGAAGTCGTCGGAGAAGATGCCTATCCGCAGTCCGCCCAATTCAACCGACCACTTCCAACGCGGACAACTGGTTGTAATCGCCGTCTGCCATCATGATGATCGAAGGCTCCCTGGGCATGGGGAAGAAGATGGAACCAGACCGTTCCTGCCCCGGCTGCAGATGCACACCGCCGTATTCCAAGAATTCCCCATCCACCACCGGCTCGTAGGAAAGCGCCTCGGCGCTGGTCACGGCGCTGAAGGACAGGTCAAGCGAGCACTGGTCCGAACCGAGTCGGACTTCGATCTCCAAGCCGTTGCCGCGCCAATTTTGGCCGGTGATCTCCCATCTGCCCGTGCAGGATTCGTCCTCGGTCATGAACGGCAATCCCCAGCTGGGCTGGGCAGTCGCCTGGGTCGGCGTGGGCGTCGCGGTGGGCGCCAACTGGCCAGATGGGCGTTGGGTGAGCATCAGCAACACCACCAGCAGCGCCGCTCCGACCGCGACAGCCACCACGATCAGCGGAAGGCTGGTGCGCGGCGGCGTAAAGTCGTTGATATTCGTCGGACGCGGGGGCTGGCCGGGTGACGTCCAATCCGGCTGCTGCTGACTCATCGGTCTCAGCGTACCCGAGTTTCGCAAAACTACGCCCAGCGGCTGGGCAGGCCATTCTGGGCGGTTCGCGCCCTGAGAGCGCGGCTTCGTCCAGATTTGCCCGAATTCGCCTGTGGAAAACCGGATTGTGGATGTGATCGCTTTGAAAATGAACGGGCATGGACACAAATAAAGCCAAGCCAGCGCTGACGATCCGCCGCTTCGCGGACGTGCTGGCGGTAATCCCCGAAATACTGGGCTTCCAACCCCAGGAATCACTAGTCGCCCTGGTGCTGCGCTCCGGCGTGGTCGAGGCGACCGCCCGCATCGGCTTCCCAGCGCTGCGCGACCGATCAGAATTTTGGTTGGCCGCAGAATCGATGGCGAGAATCTGGCGGCCATTCGCCCCGGCGCACGGCTTCCTGGTGGCCTACACCGAACAGGAAAACCCCTGGCCGACGCTGCGGGAATTGGCGGGCAAAACCGCTGCCGATCCGCTCTGGCTGGCCCATGTCGGCCGGGGCCGCTGGCGTGCTGACGGCCCTGAAGGCCCTAGTGGGAGCTACTTTCCGAGTGCGACCGGGCCGTTAGGCAGGCCGTATCGGGATTCCCGCGCGGAGCTGGCCAAGACGATCCTGCCGCTTGACACTGAGCGCGAATTGGCCAAGATGGCCGCCAAGCAAAAGGCAAAACTATCCCGGCTGCCCGCACAGTGCTGGGGCGGGCGGCTGAGCGCGCTGTTGGCGGAATACGACCCCGGAGCCGGATTGCCAGCCCCGAAATGCGCCCAGGCGGCGGTACTGGTCTGCCACAGTCCGGCCAGGGATATCGCCATCGCCGCCATCCAGCATTCGAGCGCCGCCCGGATGGGCGAATTCTGGGGCGAGGTCGTCCGTCGTGCGCCGCAGTCGCTGCTGCCGCATCCGTTGGGCCTGCTCGCCCTGGCGGCCTGGGTGGACGGGAACGGGGCACTGCAAATGATCTGCGTCGAACGCGCCGAATCGCTGCTGGGCCTGGATTTCCACCGGCTGGTCAGCGGCTACCACGAGCGCGATCCTGAAATACCGGCGCTGATCGGGATGAATGCCTGGCTCAATTTCAACGTGGTCCACCCTTCGGCCTGGGATCAGATTCGCCAAGACGCCTGCGCGGGGCCGCCCGGCAAGCTCCGGGCTGGCTGAGAACCGCGCCAGGTGTCAGCCCCAGCCCCCATTTCAGATACGATTGCCGGGTGCGAGACGAGATTAATACCGGCTACGACGCGGTGAGCGCGCAGGAGCGTTGGCAGAAGTTCTGGGAGCAGTTGAGTTTTGTTTTAGACTGACAGAAATGAAGTTAATCAA
>JAIRXX010000348.1 GCA_031268065.1 Propionibacteriaceae bacterium | reverse complement strand
TCGTAGCCGACATAGCCTGGCGGCGAGCCGAAGAGCCTGGTGACTGCGAATTTCTCGGAGTACTCGCTCATGTCGAGGGTGATCAGCGCGTTCTCGTCGCCGAAGAGGAATTCGGTGAGGGCCTTCGTCAACTCCGTCTTGCCGACGCCAGACGGTCCGGCGAAAATAAACGAGCCGGAGGGCCGCTTCGGGTCTTTCAGGCCAGCGCGGGTGCGCCGGATCGAACGGGCCAGCGACTTCACCGCGTCATACTGGCCGATGATCCGCTTGCCGATCTCTTCCTCCATGCGCAACAGCCGGGCCGATTCTTCCTCGGTCAGCTTGAAGACCGGGATGCCAGTCGCCCCGGAGAGCACTTCAGCGATGGCCTCTTCGTCAACTTCAGCCGGAATGTCTTGGTCTCCGACTTTCCAGGCTTCTTCCTTCTCCGCGCGGGCGATGTTCAACTTCCGCTCGTCGTCGCGCAGTCGGGCAGCCAACTCGAAGTCCTGGGAATCGATGGCCGACTCTTTGCGAATCTTCACCTGGGCGATTTCCTCGTCAAATTCGCGCAGATCGGGCGGGGCGGTCATCCGCTTGATCCGCAGCCGCGCACCGGCCTCGTCGATCAAATCGATGGCCTTGTCGGGGAGGAAACGGTCAGAGATGTAGCGGTCGGCCAACTGGGCGGCAGCCGTCAACGCCCCATCGGTGATGGTGATACGGTGGTGCGCCTCGTAGCGGTCGCGCAACCCGCGCAGAATGTCAATGGTCAGCGCTATCGACGGCTCCGCGACTTGGATCGGCTGGAAGCGGCGCTCCAGCGCGGCATCCTTCTCGATGTGCTTGCGGTATTCGTCCAGCGTGGTGGCGCCGATCGTCTGCAATTCGCCACGGGCCAGCATCGGCTTCAAGATGGAAGCCGCGTCGATGGCCCCCTCGGCCGCGCCGGCGCCGACGAGAGTGTGAATCTCGTCAATGAACAAGATTATGTCGCCACGGGTTTTAATCTCTTTGAGGACTTTCTTCAAACGTTCCTCGAAGTCGCCGCGATAGCGCGATCCGGCAACCAAGGCGCCCAGATCGAGGGTGTAAATCTGCTTGTCCCGCAGCGTCTCCGGGACGTCTCCGCGCACAATCGCCTGGGCCAGGCCCTCAACGACGGCGGTCTTGCCCACGCCTGGCTCACCGATCAGCACCGGGTTGTTCTTGGTGCGCCGGGAGAGGACTGTCATCACCCGCTCGATCTCTTTGTGCCGCCCGATCACCGGGTCGAGTTTGTTCTCCCTGGCGGCCTGGGTGAGGTTGCGTCCGAATTGGTCCAAAATGGCAGACCCGGACTGCGCCGGACCGGCCTCAGGCGCACCGGAGGTGGCGGCCTGCTTTTCCTGATAGCCGCTGAGCATCTGCAACACCTGGTTGCGCACCCGGCTCAGATCGGCGCCCAGCTTGACCAGCACTTGGGCGGCCACGCCTTCGCCTTCGCGGATCAGGCCGAGCAAGATGTGCTCGGTGCCGATATAGGGATGGTTGAGCTGCAGGGCCTCGCGCATGGAGAATTCCAGCACTTTCTTGGCCCTGGGAGTGAACGGGATGTGCCCGCTCGGAGACTGTTTGCCCTGCCCGATCACGCTTTCAACTTGCTCTCGGACAGCTTCCAACGACAGGCCCATAGTTTCCAGGGCTTTCGCCGCGACGCCTTCGCCCTCGTGAATAAGCCCCAACAGTAGGTGCTCAGTCCCGATGTAGTTGTGATTCAGCATCCGCGCCTCGTCTTGGGCGAGCACAATCACCCGGCGGGCACGGTCGGTGAAACGGTCGAACATCTGCACAACTCCTCCATCCAGAAGTGCTATGGCCGCCCCCCAGCCGACTGGGGGACGGCCTTACTAGTCTAGTAAACGGGAATTTTCAGAAAAATCCACCGTTTTCGCTAGCGGCTTAGCGATGTGCCTGCTCGTAAGCTGCGCGAATCTCTGCCGAGACGCGCCCACGCGCCGAGACCTCAAGCCCTTGGCTAACCGCCCAAGCCCTGATGTCTCCAGCATTGCCAGCAACGCTGACCTTGCGCCGCTTAGTTCCCCCGCTGGCCCTACGCCCTGCGTTCAGGTAGGGCTGTAGCGCTCCACGTATTGCCTTGGCATTCTTCTCTGAGAGGTCAATCTCATAATCTTTGCCATCTATGCCGAAGTAGACTGTCTCGTCTGCCGGGCCATCATCAATGTCATCGAAAAGTTCGATGCGCGTCCGCTGCGCCATCTTCACTCCTTGCTAATCGTTACCGGGTTTTCCCGAATAGAAGCAAGCATATAACGAATGTGGTTAAGTACAAGCCCAATTTTGAATGGTTCCGCTCAAAGTCTCAGGAAACTTATGGTCTTTGGCCCGGTGGGCGCGGCTGTGGCGGGTCGCAGACGCGCTGAAATTGAGACTCGGCCGCAACTTGGCAGTGATGCTCAATGCTTCTGATCCGGTTCCCCGGCGTCTTCTTCTGGGGGGATGCGGCACGCAGACTGGAGCAGATAGCCGGAAACTACGCACCCTATAGCCGCGATTAGCGATATCAGCGCCGCAGTGAACGTTTCGCGGGGAATCGCCGCCGTAAGGCGCAAATTGACTCCCAACAACACCAGGTAGCCACCGGCCAGCGCCCCACCGGCGATCACCAGCGACTTGCCCAGTGCCAGCAGTCCGGGGCCGTGGGATCGGGCGGCTCGGACTTTGCCCCGGAGCAGTATCACCAGCAGCAAACCTGCCAGCGCGATGGCCGCGAAGACCAGTGCGGCGGCGAAGGGGAACCGGGGCGTCGGCCAGCCCCAAGTCCAACATGCCTGCAGCCCGATCCAGACGGTCCCAGCCCCGAGCACGGTGGCGAACAAGACCCAAGTCCACTTCGTGATCCGCAACCGTTCCTCGTTTTGGCTTGTCATCAGGCTAACTCCAAATCTGTGCGCCGACGCACCCGCTGCGGGGGGAGCGCGGCCAGCAGGTCCGCCGCTGATCCGCGTCCGGGCAGCCAGGCTGTTGCGTCCACTTCCAGCCAAGGGACCAAGACGAAGCCGCGCTGGTGCGCTCTGGGATGCGGCAAGGTCAATTCGGCGCTGTCGATCTGCTCGCCCCAGACCGCGATCAAATCGATGTCGATCACCCTTGGCCCCTTGACTGAGTTTGGCGGGTCTGCCGCCGAAACGCGGACCCTGCCGATTGCTGTCTCGAACCGCGCTGTTTGCCGCAGCAATTCCGCGGCGGGTAGGGCCACGCTGCCGATAACTATTGCGTTGAGAAAATCAGGTTGGTCGGTGAAGTCCATCGGCTCAGTGTCGTAGACACTGGAAATGGCGACATCGGTGAGCGGCAAACTGCGCAATTCATTAACTGCCCGCTGGAGATAGCCTAAACGGTCTCCCAGGTTTGACCCGATGCTGAATACGGCCCGCCGCCCAGTTTCCGCACTCACTGCGGGCCCCGGCTCAGCTTGACTTCCGCGAAGCAGTCTTGGACCGCCTCCGCCAGCGGGCCGTTCGGCTTATGCACCCGCACGGCAATTTCCTGGATCAGCGGAAATTCCAGACAGCGCAGGGCGATTCGGCTCGCCAAGGTTTCCAGCAAGTTGCAGCTGGGGCCGCCGATAACCAATTGCGCCGCCTGCACTAATTCCGCGTAATCTACGGTGTTGGCGAGGTCGTCGCCGCAATCTCCCCGATTCAACTGGCATTCGATATCCACTAGAAATTTCTGCGGGCGCGCCCGCTCCTCATCCCAGACGCCATGACGCCCGCTGCAGGCTATTCCTGTGACTGCGATTGTTAACACTGGGGCCACCTCCTGGGTATGGAGATTACCGGAAAGCGGCGCAATGCGAGCCAGCCATTTGCTCGACCACAGCTATCGCGTCCCGCTGGGCGCGGACGCTGTGGGTGCGCACCCCCCAAATCCCCCGCTCAGCCAAGAGCGCGGTCAGCGCAACAGTGGCGTCGTCGCGTTCCTTGGGCGGGCGGGGGCTGCCATTGTCGGACAGCAATTCCCCCAGGAAACGCTTTCGGGAAGCGCCGATCAGCAGCGGGCAACCTATTTCAGCGAAGCTGTCCAGATGCCGCAGCAGCGTCCAATTGTGGTCGCTGTCCTTGGAGAAGCCCAATCCGGGGTCGACTATCAGCAGATCGGCCGCAATGCCGGCGCTCAACGCATTGGCGACCTGCGCGGCCAATTCCCGCCGGACGTCAACCACCACATCGGCGTAGTTGGCGTGGGCCTGCATCGCCGCCGCTGGAGCACGCCAGTGCTCGACAACGAATCCAACTCCCAGCTCCGCGACTGCGGGAAGCATCTGCGGATCGGCCAGCCCACCGGAGATATCGTTCACCAGCACCGCTCCCGCCGCCACTGCGGCCACGGCAACTTCTGCCCGCGTGGTGTCGATGGAGACCGCCGCTCCCGCCGCGCTGAGCGCGCGGATCACCGGCAGAACCCGTTCCAACTCGGTCTGGGCGGTGATCCGGGAGGCGCCGGGGCGGGTGGATTCCCCGCCGACGTCCAGCATGTCCGCGCCCTGGTCGAACAAGGCCAGGCCGTCTTCGGTGGCGGATTCCGGGGTCGGGTGATCGCCCCCGTCGGAGAACGAGTCCGGGGTCACATTGACAATCCCCATCACAAGGGTGCGATCGAGGTGTGGAATCGCAGGCATCTCCGACAGCCTAGGGGAGCGGTTGCCCGGCAAGGCGCTGAGACCACCACTCGGATACCGGCAATCAACCGGGTGAACTGGTGCTTAGGCTTGGCGTCACCCCAGGATCAGGCCCATCGCCTCGGCGCGAGTGGCTGAATTGCGTAGGATGCCGCGAACGGCGGAGGTGACAGTCTTCGATCCCGGCTTCTTGACCCCGCGCATGGTCATGCACAGGTGTTCGCACTCCAGCACGACCAATACGCCCTGGGCTTTGAGATGGGTGACCAAGGCATCGGCGATTTGGCTGGTGAGCCGTTCCTGCACTTGGGGCCGTCTGGCGTAGGCGTCCACCAGCCGGGCCAATTTGCTCAAACCGGTGATCTGGTGCCCGGAGGGGATGTATCCGACATGGGCCACCCCGCTGAATGGGAGCAGGTGGTGCTCGCAGGTGCTCCACACCGCGATGTCCTTCACCAGCACCAATTCGTCATGGCCCAGGTCGAAGGTGGTGGACAAGATCGCCGCCGGATCGCTGTCCATCCCGTCGAACACTTCTACGCAGGCCCTGGCGACGCGGGCCGGAGTCTCAAGCAGGCCGTCCCGATCTGGGTCTTCTCCGATGCCCAGCAGGAATTCGCGGACCGCCCGTGCAATGCGTTCCTGGTCGATGGCCATGTCAGCCTTGCGGCTTGTCGGACTCGCCGCCCGGTTGCTCCTCCGGGGTGCTGGGGTCAGCGGCGGCAGGCGGCTGATACGGCGGCTGGCCTTCCGGGGTGGGCGGTGGATAGCCGAAGGGCGGGGGTTGCGCTCCGGGTGGCGGATAGGGCGCTGGCGGGAGCTGCCCCGGATTCGCCTGGCCCGGTGGCAGGGAAGCCGGTGGCACACTGGCCGAAAGCGGCTGCCGTTCTTTCATCGGCGGCGGGTCCACGGGCGGGAGGTCGGAGGGGACGCGGGTCTCGGAGCCGGTCCAAGCCGGACGTTTGGGGCGGCGGCGCAACGGCTCGAACACTTTGGCGACTTGCTCTTTGTCCAGGGTTTCGTTCTCGAATAATTCGCGCACCAAAGCGTCCAGCACGTCGCGGTTCTCGGTGAGGCAGTCGAAAGCCTCCTGGTGCGCGTTGGCGAGGAATTTGGCGACCTCCTCGTCAACTTTGGCGGCGATGTCCTCGGAATAGTCGCGCTGGTGCCCGTAGTCGCGGCCCAGGAATGGGTCTTGGTCCCCGGTGCCGATGCGCACCGCCCCCAAAGTCTCGGTCATGCCGTACTGG
>JAIRXX010000292.1 GCA_031268065.1 Propionibacteriaceae bacterium | reverse complement strand
CAGAGATGAGTAATTTTTTACCAAAATAGAAAGAAGAGCTTTCAATTTTGGTAAAAATGGCTACACTGACTGGCATGAGTTCACCTGATTTGACACCCATCTTGGAAGATTTGTCCGCTGGACGGATCGACGCCGCCGAAGCGGCCAAACGGATCGAGGCGCTGAAAGTTGCAAGCGGCGACCCCGACGCCACCCCTGAGCCGAGCAACGAGGAACTTGGCCCAGATGCCCCGTTCGGACAGGAATACTCTCCCTACGCCAGGGAGGTTTTCAACCAGCCGCCGCCCAAGCAAGCTCCCAGACAGCGCCAGGGCAACGGCTCTGGGGTGGATCGGGTCAGTGTGCGAGCCGTCGGGCGCAAAGTGCGTATCATCGGAGACCCTTCGGTGGCAACCGCCACAGCCGAGGGTCCGCATGTGCTGCGGCGCAATGCGTCGGTGCTGGAGGTTTCCAGCGATGGCGAGCCTGGCCCGAGCTTCGACGGCTTCTCCATTTTCCGCCCCCCGCTGAACTTGGACGAATGGCGCTCGCTGGGACTCGGCAAAGAATTGTTCCTGCGGGTGAATCCCCGGCTTTTGGTCGATATCGAAGTCACCGGGGGAGTGCTGAGCTGCACCGATGTGAGATATCTGGGCAAAGTGCGGCTGACTGCCGGAAGCGCCGAAATCACCGGCTTCAAGGAGGCTGACGACGTGCTGATCCAAGCCGGGGCTGCCACCTTGAAAGGGCGGGTGACCAGTGGGCGTTCCCGGGTGCGCTGCGAATCCGGGCAGGTTACCGTGGAATTGGAGGACGATTCCAACGTCGCCATCCGCGCCGAATCGCAACTCGGCAAAGTGACTTGGAGCCCCAGCCAAGGCCAGATCGACGAAGTGGTCCTGGGCAACGGGTCCGGCCGCCTTGATGTCGGCGTGGTGATGGGCTGGGCGCAGATCAAACTGAACGAGGAGCTGCGGTGAGCCGCTTGCGAGTGCCGGTGGACTGCCCGGTCTGCGGCGGCGAATTGGTCAACACCCGTTTGGGATGCCGCAACTGCGGCACGGAATTAGTCGGGGAATTCGGCCACTGCGTCTTTTGCGCCTTGGACCCCGCCGAGGCAGAATTGCTTAAAGTTTTCCTGGCCTCGCGCGGCAATCTGAAGGAAGTGGAGAAGCATCTCGGCGTCTCCTATCCGACGGCCCGCGCCCGTTTCACGCAATTGCTGGCCAAACTCAATCTGGACCAAGACGCGGACCAAACCCAAGCGATGACGCAAGCCCAAATCTTGGCCGAGGTTGCCAGTGGCGCACTTGCCCCCGACGAAGCTGCCGCCCTGCTGGTCGGCATGGACGACTCGCCCGGTGCTCGGGGCTAGTTGGCGCTGATGTCGGCGACGGTGATCGCTATGGTTTTTCCGTTGGGCGCAAGGTAGCTGACCGCATCGCCCTTGTGGGCGCCGAGCAGGGCTTGGCCTAGCGGGGACTGGGGAGAGTAGACCTCTAGGTCTACCGAGTCGTCTAGCGTCATCAACTCGCGCGAGCCGAGCAGGAACGTTTCCGAGTCGTCTGGGTCGCCGTCGTAGTAGATGGTCACCCTTGCGCCGGGGCGGACGCCATCTTCCAAGCTGGGCGGTTCGCCCACTTGGGCGTTCTCCAGCATCGCGGCGAGTTGTCTGATCCGGGCCTCCTGCTGACCCTGCTCTTCGCGGGCGGCGTGGTAGCCGCCGTTCTCGGAGAGATCGCCTTCGTCACGGGCGCGGGCGATCTTCGCGGACACGGTCTGACGACCCTCGCCTTTCAGGTAGGCGAGCTCTTCGGCCAACTTGTCGTAGGCCTCCTGGGTGAACCAAAACATTGAAGTATCATCGGGCACCCAATGAAGATACCCCATAACGGAGGCATATCTTCGCATCCTCCGCGTTCAAAGCTCGCAAAAAACCTCTCACCTCGGGCAAGGACGACGCGACTGCGGGTGGATGGGCATTCGCCGGAACGCTCGACCGACTATCTTTGCCCCCAGGAGGACCGGAATTGTCGGACCCACCCACGAGAATGGACTCATCGAGATAAAGGAGTCTCAGATGACACTGCCGGAACCAATCGGTCCACAGCGCGTGGACAAATCACCCGTCGGATACGCAGAGTGGCTGGTCGAGGTGAAGGTCCGCGTTCGCGCGGCCCGATATCGGGCAAATCGTGCTGCCAATGCGGAGGTCATCCGCCTGTATTGGTCCATCGGTCGAGACATCGTGGACCGCCAGGAAAGGCTCGGATGGGGAGCGAAAGTGATCGACCGCTTGTCTGCCGACCTGCGCCGCGAGTTTGTCGGACAGCAAGGCTGGTCTCCCACCAATCTGAAGTACATGCGTGTGATGGCCAACGCTTGGCCCGACCTTTCCGCAATTGGTCCACACGTCGTGGACCAATTGCCGTGGGGTCATGTTCGAGTGCTCTTGGACAAGCTCTCAGCTCGGTCAGACCGCGACTGGTACGCATCGGAAGCTATTGCCAATGGCTGGTCGCGCGACGTGCTCGCCTTCCAGATCATGAGCGATCTGCGGAGCAGGCTCGGCTCAGCTCCATCCAATTTCGACGCGACGCTCGCTGGACCGGACTCCGACCAAGCACAGCAGATGACGAAAGACCCATATCGTTTCGAGCTCCAAGGTCTGACTTCCCTGGCGACAGAACGGGAACTTGAGGATGCTCTCATGGACAGGGTGCAAGCCACCCTGCTGGAGCTTGGCCGAGGCATTGCCTTTGTCGGCAGACAAGTCAGGTTTACCGTGGACGGACAGGACCATTGGGTCGATCTGCTGATGTTCCACACCGAGCAGCTCCGCTACATCGTAATTGAGTTGAAGGTGGGCGACTTCTCTCCGTCACAGTTGGGCCAACTGGGCACGTATGTCGTTATGGTTGACGACCTGCTGCGAAAACCTGAGATTCATGCTCCGACCATCGGCCTGCTGCTGTGTTCGGGGAAGCGCGAGTCGATAGTCAGGTATTCGTTGGCTAGTACCGCTGCCCCAGTGGCGGTCGCTGACTGGCAACGTCTCCCTGACGACGTTCGAGCCGCCCTTCCCAATGCTGAGGAACTCGAAGCCGTCATACACGACGAGATGGCCCAAAGGGCCGTAGAAGCCAGCGAGGGGCCTACTGTTTCTTGGCCATGACTTTTCCGTGTGGGCGGGTGGCTTTGGTCGGGTTGGGGGCTATTGGGTGAACCAAAACATTGAAGTATCATCGGGCACCCAATGAAGATACCCCATAATGGAGGCCATGTTGTCTCATGAACTGCACTTGATGCATATCCATGCCCACCCCGACGACGAGTCAAGCAAGGGCGCCGCAACCACCGCCTATTACGTCCACCAGGGCGTACGGGTCAGCGTCGTCACCTGCACCGGAGGCGAACGCGGGTCAATCCTCAACCCGAAGATGGACACTGCGGAGAACCAAGCACGGCTCCCCGAGCTGCGCAAAACGGAAATGGCCAAAGCTGCCCACATTTTGGGAATTGACCAGATCTGGCTCGGTTACCCCGACAGCGGCTTCCCCGATCCGGAAGACCCGCAGCCACTCGACCCCGACTCATTCGCCGCCCAACCGGTGGCCGAAGCTGCCGGACGGTTGGTGAAAGTCATCCGCGAAACGCGCCCACAAGTGGTCACCACCTACAACGAGCTTGGCGGCTACCCCCACCCGGACCATGTGATGACCCACAAGGTCACCGTCGCAGCTGTGGCAGCTGCCGCCGATCCGGCCCAGTGGCCAGAGCACGGCCCAGCCTGGCAGGTCTCCAAGCTGTATTACGACGTCGCCTTCCACCGCCGCAAATGGCTGGCTCTGGACTCTGCCATGTCCGCGCGCGGGCTTGGCCACCCCTTCTCCGCCCGATTGGCCGACCTGCCCGGTGATCCACGCGAAGAGCTGCGGCTGACCACCTTCGTTCCCTGCGCGGATTTCTTCGAGGTGCGCAACGAGGCTTTGCTCGCCCACGCCACCCAGGTCGATCCGAGCGGCTCTTGGTTCGCGGTGCCCATCAGCGTGCAGCAGGAGGCTTGGCCGACTGAGGACTACCAGCTCGTCTGGTCCAAAGTACCCACCGAGCTGCCCGAGTCTGATCTGTTCGCCGGGATTAGGTGACGTGCCTGGCTGGGTGAGTATCCGCCTGGGCGAGCACCTGCCGGGGGAGCATCCACCTGGAGAGGTGTTCGCCCCGGAAGCGTTCGGCTTGGGAACTCCGCCTTGGGGAGCATCCGGCTCGGGTGAACTGGGGCTTTAGCGGATCAGTCAGCTGCCGCGCTCTGCTTGGCGGCCTCGATCCGCGCTTTGGCCCCTTCGAGCCACTGTGAGCAGATGGCTGCAAGCTGCTCGCCGCGCTCCCACAATTCCATCGCCTGGGAGAGCGGAACCTGCCCCGACTCAAGCTGGTGGACGATTTCAGCGAGCTGTTCGCGGGCTTCCTCATAGCCGATGTCCTCGGCGGCGGGTTTAGGTTTGGCTGGCATCGGCTTCTCCTTGGTTGTCTTTGGAAATGACGCTGAGTTTGAGCAGGCCATCGCGCAGATAGCCGCTGATCTCATCGCCGGGATCGATTTGGCCCACTGATGTTACGGTCTCCTCGCCCAGGGCTAGGATCGCGTATCCCCTGGCCAGAGTGGCTTTCGGGGAGAGGGCGCGGACGCGGGTCAGCAGCGCGTTGATCCGCTCGGCTTCCTGATCGCGGCGCAACGCCGTCCCACGGCTCAGCCGCGCCCGCAAATCGGCCAAGCGCTGGGCGTGGACATCGACCGCCGCCACCGGATCGCGCAGCACTGGGCGGGCGCGCAATTCGGCCAGGGATGCGGCTTGGGCCGCCACCGCATTGCTGATTGCGTTGCGCGCCCGCTGGCGGGATGCCCGGACTGCCGCGGCCGCGGCGTTGGCG
>JAIRXX010000144.1 GCA_031268065.1 Propionibacteriaceae bacterium | reverse complement strand
CACCGAAATGAGGCCCGAACATACCGGGCCGCTGCTGACGCTCGATAACCGCCGACTAGGTGTCATCCGTTCGCGGATCTTCTGTGACGCGATCAACAGGCATGGCGGTAACGCCGAGCTGCTTATGCTGCCCGAAATCGGATTGACTGGAAACACGCACTTCCCGATGCAGGACCTCAACAATCATGAGGTAGCCGAACAGCTGGTGCGCTTCCTGGGGAACAGTGGCCTGGCTGAGCGTTTGTAGCTGGCGGATTTCTTTTGTCTGCTGTTGACCACTCATTATAGTATATGTATTATAGTTCCTATATTCTTTCGGGGAGGGCGACGTAGCCTTCCTCCGCAGCCCACTAACAGATTGAGGTGTGAGAATGGGGAATATTCTGAAGCCACTGCTGACCGCTCCCCTGAACCGGCGGCAGTTTATTATCGGTGTAGGCGCGACCGGCGCCGTGTTATCGCTTGCCGCTTGCGGGGTCGATCCGAGTTCAGGACCGAGCAACGGCGGTGGCGGGGCCGTGGCCAGCGGTCTGGTCGTGGCGGAGGTGGACTTCTTCGGTGAGCAGTTCGACCCCATCATCCGAACTAACTTAGACAAACTACTCGCCTGCATGTTTGAATGCCCGTTCCTCATCGATGACAGTGGCGCACCGGCGCCCGGCATCGTGACCAAGTGGGAGGCTTCGGCCGACGGTGCTGCTTGGACGCTCACCATGCGCGACGACGTGCAATTCCACGATGGCACCAAATGCACCTCCGAAGACCTGGCTTTCGCCTACCAGCGCGCGATTACCGAGGGTGCGGACACCGCGCCGGACTGGACGGATATTCTGGGAGCCGAGCCGAAGATCGACATTGTTGACGAGTACACCATCACGGTGCATACCCAAGGCCCGCAGCCGCTGTTCGTGCCATTCAGCACCCACCTATTGGGCATCTGGATTGTCCCGAAGAAGTACGTCGAAGAGAAGGGCGTAGATTATTTCCGCGCCAATCCCATCGGCACCGGCCCCTATAAGTTCGTTAGCCTCGTCGCTGGTTCAGAAATCAATTTCGCGGCAGTCGATTACACGCATTGGCGGGTGCAGCCCACCTTCGACACCATCAAGGCCCGTTTGATCCCGAATACGGCGACGGCTATTGCCGAGCTGCAAGGCGGGAATGTTGACGTGATCGGCGTCACGCCCTCGCAGGCCAAGAGTTTGCGGGACGAGGGCTACCAGACCCTAAGCACGGAGCAATCGCAGAGTTACTTGACGATCAACGGCTCTTTTGCCCCGGACGTTAATGGTAAGCAGCCGTTGGGCGATGTCCGGGTGCGGCAGGCTTTGTCTTATGCGATCAACCGGCAGGAGCTTATTGACACGGTGATGGAAGGTACCGCCGAGCTACCGGCTCCGGGCCGGGTTGGGCTGAATATGCCTGATGTGACGCCGGAGTTGCGTGATAAGTGGACGGCTTGGAGCCGGGAACACTTTGTCTATGATGTCGAGAAGGCCAAGCAGTTGTTGACTGAGGCTGGGTATGGCGATGGCTTCACCCTCGACTTCTGGATCAAGCAGGGTAACTCGAGCATTCCCTACCAAGAGGCGTTCGGCCCCATCCTTGCCGCCTACTGGGAGAAGCTTGGGATCACGGTCAATCAGACCGTCATCAGCGGCGACCTGTACGCCTCAATCGGCAATCCGTTGACGTCCGACAGGGCAGTGAACAAGATTCTGCTTGGAAACACTGGTCTTGCCAAAGCCTCCTTGGCAGAGAACATCTCGGCGGTCTACAACCCGAAAGGCGCCTGGAACGGTTTCTACGGCAACGACGCGCTGCAGAAGCAGTGGGATGACGCAAAGCGGAAGGCTTACACCTCGCTTGACGCCACTGAGGTATCCACCGCGCTTGATACGATGCTGCAGCTTGAGGCGGATAGCTGGACGATGCTGCCGGTCCTGCAGGTTCCGTCTATCTCTGCCTTCAGCAAGGACGTAGACCCAGTGATTCCACCGGTCGTCTTCGGGCTAGGCGATAACTACGCATACTGGAAGACAAAGTAACCGGCCACAGCACAGCAACAGATAAGTGCCTCGCAATAGCAGATGTTAGTAGCACACGCCTTCGCCCGGGCGCTCGCTGAAGACGGCGACACTATCCTCTTCGGCTTGTTGGGTAACACCAACATCGAATTGGTTACCGGGTTTGCCGAGCAGCCTGGCTGCCGCTATGTGCCAGCTCTCAACGAGGATGCGGTCGTGTGCATGGCTAGCGGGTACGGCTCGGTGACTGGCAAAGTTGGCGTTGCGACAGTCATCAAGGGGCCGGGCGTGACGAACACGCTGACGGCGCTCACTGACGCCGTGCGGGCCAGGATGCCACTCCTGCTTATCGCTGCTGATTCGGCGGTTGGCGTGCGCGATGGCGACGAGTTGCAGAAGGTGCCGCAGCGCGATTTCGTACTACCCACTGGAGCTGCCTTCGAGCAGGTCCGCGCGCCTGAGACGGCGCTGGCGGACCTGCGAGAGGCGAGACGCAGAGCGGTACTTGAGTCGCGCCCGGTCTTCGTGAATGTGCCGCTCCAAATATTCAAGGCCGAGATCGACTACGTGCCAGGTGGCGGCCATCGAATCACTGGCGGGCGGGTGAAACCCGACCCCGATGAACTCGGCTCGGCGGTTGACCTGCTCGCAAGTGCGCGCCGTCCGCTCATCTTGGCCGGGCGCGGGGCTGCAAGCAAGGAGGCCCGCGCGTCACTTCTCAGGCTCTCGGCGGTGATTGGCGCCCCGCTGATGACCACACTGCGGGGTAAGTGCCTGTTCAACGGTGAGTTGGGAGATCTTGGACTCTTCGGAACCCTCGCTTCCGACGCTGGCGCCGAGGTGATCCGCCGGGCGGATTGCGTGCTCGCCTTCGGCACCAGCCTCAACTATCGAACGACCGGCAGCGGCGATTTGCTCAAGGGCAAGGCTGTCATGCAGGTGGACACCAACAGGGCGACGATAGGCCGTGGGGCTTGCGTAAACGCCCCCGTCACCGGTGACGCCGGAACCGTGGCTGACGCGATCGCAAACGTGCTAGTCGAGAAGGGCCTCCGGCCAACAGCGTTCCGCGCTGAAGCGTCAGCCCTGCGATTGCAGTCGGGTTTCACGCCGAAGCCGCACGCGGAGGGTACAGTCGATTTCCATGCCGCATTGCGGTGCATCGAGCGCAGTGTGCCGGCTGACCGGGTGCTGGCGGTGGACAACGGATACTTCATGTACTCCACGTACAAGTCGATCAGCGTTCTCGATCCATTCTCATACGTGCATACGACCAATGTCGGGGCCATCGGCCTCGGTTTGGGACACGCTCTGGGTGCTGCCGTTGGCGCTCCGGGCAGGCCGACCCTGCTGGTAACTGGAGACGGCGGTTTCATGTGCAGCGGAGTCGTCGAATTCCGCACTGCGGTCAACAATGGCCTTGATCTCATCGTCGCCGTGCTCAACGATTCGGCCTACGGCGCCGAGTACGTGCGTATGGTCGCGCGGGGACAGGACCCGGCGTTGACCACCTTCAGTCGGCCTGATTTCGCCGCCCTTGGAGAAGCGCTGGGTGGTCAGGGATTCACGGTCAAGGATGAGGAATCGCTGGCTCAAGTGCCGCAGCTCGTGGCGAACCGGACCAAGCCGTTGCTCATTGAGTTCAGGATCGATCCGGCTGCCACTACGAAGGCTCCGGTTCCAGCTGAGATTGAGCAGAAATCGATTGACGATTGATACAATATCCTATAGATTTAATGGCGTTGTGCTTGCTCTCATGGGACAGGTGCCGCCGTTAATATAAAATTGGATAGATTGCAGATGTTATTTTGCAGTCCTGTCTCCTAGTTGGGGGTCAAGAAGGAGGGTGTTCGATGCAGAAGCAGATGAGCCCATCGTACGATGCTGAAACGTGGCCGATCTCTGCGGCTATGTTGCCATACCCGGGAGTGCAGCCAGACGGCAGTTCGACCCAGGACGCTCCTGCCGACGCCTGGTACGGCGTGCTGAACGAGGTGCGCAGCCTTGGCTTCACCGAAGTCGACCCGACCGACTCTTGGCTCCGTATCGCGGACCTGGCGCCGAGTCGGTTGGATGAGTTTTCGGACATCGTCAAGCGGTTGGGTTTCACGATCCCCGCTATCACCACAGCCCGCCGCAGCATCATTGACCCCGAGTTTGCCGATGAGAACCTGGCCTACAGCCATCGCGTGCTCGACGTCGCGCCTAAAGTTGGCGCGAAGGTGGTTAGCTTCGGTCTGTTGCCCCGGTTTATGCCGGCTCAGCTAGACGCACTGTGGTTCTGGGAGCAACCTGGCTATAGCGATCCCGACGACAAAGCGGTCTGGGATCTCTGCGTGGCCCGTTTCCGGGAACTCGGTGACCATGCCGCCTCACTGGGCTTGGAGATCGCCCTTGAGATGTACGAGGACACCTACCTAGGCACTGCCGATGATTCCGTGCGCCTCGTCACCGATATTGACCACCCGGCTGTGGGACTCAACCCTGACCTTGGCAACTTGATTCGGTTGCACCGGCCAATAGAGGCTTGGCGGTCTATGTTCGCAAAGGTTGTTCCGTACGCCAAGTACTGGCATGTGAAGAACTATTTCCGCATGGAGGATCCCGCGAGCGGGATCATCCTCACCAGCCCGGCACCGCTCGAGTCGGGGATGATGAGCTATCGCCTCGCTGTTGCGGATGCGCTTGAGGCCGGTTTCAACGGGGCGTTCTGCGTCGAGCATTACGGCGGCGATGGACTGGGCGTCTGCGCGTCGAATCGAGACTATCTGCGCAGCGTCCTGCGCAGATGCGGGCTCGGATCGCGGCAATGATCCACTTAGCCAACCCATCTGACGTGTTCGAGGTGTTTTCTTCGAGGCGTTCGGTGGGTGACTCGTGGCTATTCAGGCTGACCGTGAGGGAGGCCATTCACCAGCGGCCGGCTGTTGCGCCGGTCGAAGATATGACAAGGAGACTCGGAAAGTGACTCAGCTACCAAAAGAGAGAACTGCGGTGGTGACGGGGGCAGGTTCGCCTCGCGGAATTGGGCGTGCGACCGCCTTAAAGCTCGCTGAGGCCGGTTGGAATGTTATCGTCGCTGACATAGACGAGGGTGCAGCCAAGAAGGTCGCCGAAGAGAT